>NZ_JBMFOO010000018.1:0-13452 GCF_049969575.1 Thermodesulfovibrio sp.
TCCTCTGACAAAGTTATTATTTTTAATGAACAGACTCAATTTTTTGGTAACATTTAAATAAATTATACCAAAATTAAATAATTATTATTTACAATTAAATCACTTTTATGAAATAATTCATAATATGAGGCAAATCACAGAAAATATTATAAATCTAACTAATAAAATTGAAACCATTGATGAAAATCTTATTATCCACGCAAATCCTTTTCAAATAAAAGAAATTGCAAAACTGCTTGTAATGCAGCAAGCAAGATTTATTCATTTAACCGCTATTGATTTTATCACTCAAAAAAATCAAATTGAACTTAATTATTTTTTCTCCCTTATTGATTATAGAATGAATATAATCGTGAAAACATCTTTAGAACCGTCAGACCCTACAATATCATCAATAGCAGAGATAATCCCAGCTGCAGTATGGGCTGAAAGAGAATGCAATGATCTGTTCGGTATAAAGTTTGAAGGACATCCAGATCCAAGAAAGCTTGTTCTTCCCGATGACTGGCCAGATGGAATTCATCCTTTAAGAAAAAATTTCTCTTACAACAGCAAACCTCCTAAATCAAAACAACCTTCACTGCTTAAGAAACCAGAAGAAGGTAAAACAGTTATCCCAATTGGACCATTTTATCCTTCTCTTGAAGAGCCTGCATATTTTAGATTGATTGTTGATGGAGAAGAGATTGTTGATTTTGATTACAGAGGATTTTATGTTCATAGAGGGATTGAAAAGCTTGCAGAGAGTGCTTTGAATTATCAGCAGATTCCATTCCTTGCCGAAAGAATTTGCGGAATATGCGGGTTTGTTCATTCCTGTGCTTACTGTCAGGCAGTAGAAAAAGCTGCTCAAATTGAAATTCCTTTAAGAGCTAAGTTCATCCGTAGCATGTTTCTTGAACTGGAGAGACTACATAGTCATCTTTTATGGGTTGGGCTGGCAGCTCATATTGTTGGTTTTGATACACTTTTTATGCAGGCATGGAGAATTCGTGAACCTGTAATGTATATTTGTGAAATCATTACGGGAAATAGAAAAACATATGGAATAAATATTATTGGAGGAGTAAAAATTGATGTTCACCCCCAGCATCTTAAGGACATAGAAACAGTAATCTCTCAAATTGAAAGAGAAGTAAAAGAACTCAGAGAGATTATTCTTGATGATGAAGTTATACAGGTAAGATTTAAAAATGTAGGGATTCTAAAGCAGGATGATGCTAAAAAATACTGCGTATGCGGACCTCTGGCAAGAGCTTCAAGTATAAATATTGATATGAGAGTTAATTTTCCCTATGCTGCCTATTCTGAGCTAAATCTCAAAGTTCCTTTAAGTAAAGAAGGAGATGTATGGGCAAGAACAATTGTAAGACTTGAAGAAATTTTAATTTCAATAAATATTCTCAGACAAATTATTGAAAATATACCAGAAGGACAAACATCAGTAAAGATTCCAAAAATTGAGCCATGGAAAGAGGCAATATCATACATTGAAGCACCAAGAGGACAGCTTTTTCATTATGTTATGACAGGCCCTGAAGGAAGACCATATAGATGGAGTGTAAGAGCTCCGTCATATCAGAATTATCAGGCTCTTTCTGTTATGCTTAAAGGAGCCTCGATAGCTGATGCTCCTTTGATTATTGGAAGTATTGATCCATGTTTTTCCTGTACTGAAAGATATGAAGTTATTGATTTAAAGAGACAGTCTGTAAGGGTTTACACTTCGGATGAATTGAAAAGATGTTTAAAAGTAAAATAAAAGCACTTTTACTTTCATCAAGGCATAAAAAAATCACGAAACCTTATCCATTTGTTCCTGTTACTCCACCTGAAAATCTAAGAGGAAGACTTGAAGTTGATTCAAATAAATGCATTGGATGTGGAAGTTGTGTTCGAATATGTCCTTCAAGATTAATAACCATTGAAGATTATGAAGATGTAAGAATAGTGAAATTTTCTGCAGGCAGATGTATATATTGTGGAAGATGTGCTAATGTTTGTCCTGCAAAAGCAATCCGAATTACCAATGAGTATGAACTTGCCACTGACAATAAAAAAGATCTTGAAATTGTTATAAAAATAAAAATGGTAAAGTGCCTTATTTGTGGGAAACCTTTTATTTCATTAAACATGTTAAATAAACAAATTGATAGACTTCAGGACAAAAGCGAAGAACAAATAAACAAGCTTAAAATATGTCCTGAATGCAAACAAAAACAGCTTATTAAGGAGTAAGTATGGATTTTCTTGCTTTAACATTAATCATGCCTTTTATAGGAGCATTACTGGCTTATTTATTCAAAAATAAAGCAGAATTTATTTCCTCTCTGTTTTCTCTTATTACTCTTCTATTCAGCATATTCAGTATTTTTGAAACATCCTTTTCAAAAGTAAAGATTTATTACACTTTTTCACTGTTTAAATGGCTTTCCGCTGAATTAAATTTTGGACTTCTTTGTGATCCTCTCACATCAATTCTACTTATTCTTATTACTGTAATTGGCTTTTTTGTAATCTTTTACTCTCAAGGATACCTCTCTCCTTTAAATGTTGAACATCCATTTTATAAACCCTACGGAAGTTACTACTTTCTTATGCTCCTTTTTATAGGTGCAATGGTTGGAATAGTTACAGCAGTTAATTTCTTACAATTATTTTTCTTCTGGGAAATAACAACCCTTTGTTCATGGGCATTAATTTCCTATACAAAAGAAAAAAAGGCTTTGTTTTCAGGATTAAAGGCTTTCATAATGACTCACATTGGAGGGATTGGTTTTTTAATTGCTCTTGCTTTAATGTATTATCAGGCAAAATCCTTTGATTTCTCGGTAATTGATTCTCTATCTTCATCCAGCAAATTTATTGTTTTTGTTCTTCTATTTTTTGCAGCCACTGCAAAGTCAGCTCAGATACCTCTTTTTACATGGTTACCTGATGCAATGGTTGCTCCAACCCCGGTAAGTGCCTATCTTCACGCAGCTGCAATGGTTAAAGCAGGAGTTTATTTAATGGCAAGAATTTATCTTTCAAATTATTATTTAACAGAGAATGAAGCCTTTGTTGTAGGGATTATTGCCATTTCAACAATGATGCTGTCTGTGATTTTATATTATTTTCAGGATGATCTGAAAAAACTGCTTGCCTACTCAACAGTAGGACATCTTGGATATATTTTTTTAGGTGTTTCCTTAGGAATTTATGGTTCAAAAACAGCAGGGGTTGGAGGAATTTTTCATGTAATAAATCATGGATTTGCAAAAGGATTGCTTTTTCTGTCAGTTGGTGGAGTTGCCTATGTAACTGGTTCAAAAAGTATTAAAGAACTTCAGGGTGTTTCAAAAAAATTTCCTCTTTTTACTGGGTGTTTTCTTATAGGAATGTTTGCAATAATAGGAGTACCACCTTTTTCGGGATTCTGGAGCAAATTCATGATTTTTACAGGAGCCTTTGAAATTAAAAACCTCTCTGCAAATGTTTTTGGTGTAGTTGCAATTCTTGAGAGCATTCTTGCTTTTTGTTGGTATATTTTTGTTGGACATAAAGTTTTCTTTGGTGAAGCTTCAGAAAAGGTAATGAAAGCCAGTAATAAAGTCCCTTTATCCATGAAGTTCAGTTTGATAATGCTTTTAATTTTGAGTTTGATATCTCCTTTAATTGGTTATCCTTTTATTGAAGTTTTAGTAGGAGGCCGTTGATGCAGTATATTTATATTTCATTTTTATCTTTGTTTTTAGGAGCAGCCTTAACATCATTCATTAAAAATAAAAATTTTTCTGGTTTTTTAACAGTTCTTTTCACAGCCATATCCTCGATATTTCTTTTTTATATCTCAATAAATACAATCGCAGGAAACAAAATCATTGAGGATGAAGTTTTTTCACTTAAGCCCTTATTAAACTCTTCCTGTGTTGTAAGCATTGATTACCTTTCTGCTTTATTTCTTATGATAATTTCTCTGGTTTCCTTATGTGTATCTTTGTTTTCCTGGAAGTATCTTAATGTCTATAAAACAAGATCTTCAGCAAGATTCTATCCATTTCTAATGTTGCTTTTTATTTCATCTGTTGGAGTAGTATGTGTAAAGGACATTTTATTTTTTATCATTTTTTGGGAGTTTATGACAGTAAGTTCATGGTTTATTGTTGTTTTTGAAAGAGAAGAAAAATCAGCAATAAAAGGAGGACTTCAATATTTCATAGCAACGCATGTGGCAACAGCATTCTTAATTCTTGCCTCTGTAATTCTTTATTCATACAGCAATGATTTTTCTTTTACAGAAATAAACAAAAGCCTTGCACTTATCATAAATTATCAGCCAGGCATTGCTCATTTTATTCTATTTTGCTTTTTTATTGCTTTTGTGACAAAGGCTGGAGTTCTTCCTTTCGGATTCTGGCTACCAAATGCATATCCACAACCTCCCTCATCAGCTTCTTCTTTCTTTGGTGGAGTTATGTCAAAGCTTGCAGTGTATGCTCTTGTGAGATTTTTTTGCTCGGTACTACCTCTTTCTTTTCATACTCAGGTATGGGGATTTGTTATTGCAGTATTTGGAGTTTTCTCAATCTTTATTGGAACAATTGCAGCACTCACTCAGGATGAAGCTAAAAGACTCATGTCCTTTCATGCAATAGGACAGGTAGGATACATGCTCTTAGGGATAGGTGTTGGACTTTATTTTATAAAAATTAATCCATTTCTTGGTGCTGTTGCGCTGGTTGGAGGGTTGTTGCATGTTTTTAATAACTCTATTTATAAAAGTCTCTTATTTTTGAATGCAGGCTCTATTTTTTACAAAACAGCAACTACTGATCTTAATAAAGTCTCAGGATTGATAAAAGTAATGCCTGTTACAGCGATAACTGCTCTTGTTGGTTCTTTATCAATTGCAGGAGTTCCGCCTTTTAATGGTTTTATATCAAAACTGCTTATTTTTGAATCCTCAATCTGGTCAGCAAAACAATCAGAAGTCTTCTTACTGATAAAAGGAGCCTTTATAGTTTTCGGAATTATATCTATTTTTATTTCTGCAGTCACTTTAGCATCATTTCTTAAATTTGTAAACTCTGCTTTTATGGGAAAGCTTCAGGGAGCAGTTGATGAAAAAAGAAACATACCCTTGCTCATGACTCTTCCTCAGCTGATACTTGCAACTGTTTGTGTTTTAACAGGTTTGTTCCCAATCATTCCTCTAAAACTTATTTATGCTGGTACTGTGTCTTTATTTAATGATTTACCTGATTTTTCATTAATTTTTGGAGATACTTTTGCTGGAGTAAGTATAAGTTTTTTAAAAAACTATTCGCAAGGAGCATGGTTTCCTGTCTTTGTTATAATTCCTTTAATAATTCTTTGTCTTTTAATATTTTCCTTTGAAAAATATGCTCAAGCACCAAAAAGAGAAGTAAAAACATGGTATGGAGGAAAAGAACATGTTCCTGAAGAAGTAGCATACAGAGGACACAGTTTTTATCAACCCTTTAAAAACCTCGTTAGCTTCAGAATTGGAAAAGTTCAATTTAAGGGATTTTATCCTGTCACAACTCCATCAATAAAAATTTCAGTATCAGAAAAATTTTTAAAAATTCTTCAACCAGATGAATGGCTTTATTATCCGCTTGCTAACAAGTGTGTAAAACTTTTTGAATATGTAGAGAAAATATATGAATTAACTACTAAAAAATACATTGCATGGCTGATACTTGGTAGCATAGTAGTTATGGTTTTACTGTTTTATATTTCCGGGGGAAAACAATGAATTTAAAATTCATAATATATTCATCGATTGTAAATATATTTGTTGTTTTGTTATTATCTCCATTTTTTGATGGATTCACAAGAAAAGTAAGAGCATTGATACAAAGCAGAGTAGGACCTCCTCCATTTCAATCATATTATGACATTGTCAAGTTAATGGGTAAGGAAGATCTCAAATCAACTATAAATCCACTCTTCAGACTTTCACCTTATCTTTCTGTTGTAAGCATTGGGATGGCATCTCTTTTAATTCCCATAACAGGATTAATTCCTCCATTAAACTTTTGGGGAGATATATTTCTTTTCATTTACATAATTACAGTTGTTGGAATAGCTATAATTATTACTGCCTCTGCATCAGAAAATCCCTTTGCTTACATTGGTGCTTCAAGAAAAATGATGCTACATCTTTCAGTTGAGCCAATTCTTGCAATTGCTCTTATAACTGGTGCTATAAATGCTGGTTCATTTAAAATTGGAGAGATAGTAACATGGTATTATTCAAATGGTCCGAATGTATCTATGCTTCTTGCCACAGTATGTGTATTTCTTTCACTTCAGGCATTAATTGGTAAGATTCCTTTTGATATATCTGAAGCTGAACAGGAGATTGCAGAAGGAGTCTTGATTGAATTAAGTGGCCCCAAATACGCCTGTGTTAAATGGGCAAATATGTCAAGACAGGTTCTTTTCTGTCTTGTTTTTACTCAAATTTTTGTTCCGTGGACCCACTTAGAAAACTCTTTATTGAACACAGGTATTGCACTGATAAAGGTTACAGCGCTTGTTTTTGTAAGTACTCTTATTGAGGCTTTAAATCCAAGACTTAGAATTGACCAGGCGCTGAAATACAATCTGACTCTTGCTCTTTTTTCATTAACATCTATATTTCTTGCTCTTTTAGGAGTTTAATATGGCAATGATCTATATAGCAATTTTATTTTTTACTCTTCTTGCAGGTGAAGTCAAAAATTTGAAAATTTCAGTTTTAAGCCTTATACCTCATTGTCTTTTTATTGTTATCGCAGTTTTTACCATTGCATATATAAATGAAATATCATCTCTCTATCTAATAGGAACAGTTGACTTGCTTGTAAGGGCTATTTTAATGCCTGTTTTTCTATTTAAGTGTCTGAAAAATAGAGTTGAAACAGAAGAAAAACCATCAATATCCCTTCCTCTTTCTATAGCTTTATCAATAGTTGTTCTTTCTGTTGGTTATCATTTTATTGAAATATTCAAAACCTCTCAATTACATCAAGTGCTTTCAAGTTTTTCCTGCGGATTAACTCTTTTTATTTATGGTTTATATCTTCTTCTATCAAAAAAAGACATGGTTAAAATGATCATAAGCTTTTTCATTATTGAAAATGGCATTCACTTCCTGATAATAAGCATGATTCCTCATATGTCCAAACTTATTGAAATTCTATTAACTTTCAATTTTATTGTTGCAGTGCTGTTTTTTGTTTATCTTACTGTTAGGTTAAATGAAGTGTTTGTTCAAGAAGAAATTAAAAAATTCAAAGAATCAAAATCCCAGAGGACGAACAATGAAACTTGATGTGATATTTACTTTAAGTTTTGTTGCTCCAGCTTTAGGCTCTTTAATAATTTTCTTTTTTGGTAAAAGAGGATTACTAAAAGAATTTGTTTCTATTTCCTCAATAATTTTGTCTCTACTGGGCACAGCTCTATCATGGAATTCATTGGCTTTATCAGATCAAAAAGCTTTATGGTATGGACAGATCTTTTACATCGATGGATTAAGCATAATCATGCAGTTAATGGTTGAGTTTGTGACTCTGATGGTGATTTTATATTCGCCTAAATACATTGCCAGGGTTTATAGCCACAGAAAAGAAAATTTTCATACTTATTACAGTATGATAATTCTCGGAGCAGCATTTATGAATCTTGCATTCAGTCTGAATAATCTTTTCTTGGTTTATATTGCCCTTGAGTTGAGCAGCATTCTTTCAGTTTATCTTATTGTTTTTAAATTAAATAAGGAATCATTGAGAGCTGGTTTTAAATACTTTATTTTAGTCAATGTAGGCATTCTTTTCAGTTTACTCGGAATTATTTTACTTTTTTACTCAACAGGGAGTCTTGTAACAGTAAGTAACATTGGAGAAGTTATTAAGAACCTTCCCAGAAATATAGCTTTACTGTCTGGATTTTTATTTATTGTCGGATTTTTTACAAAGGCAGGATTAATTCCATTTCATCTGTGGTTGCCTGACTCCTATGCAGAATCACCTTCAGCTGTAACAGTATTCTTAGCCGGTGCAGTAACAAAGCTTGGATTTTATGGATTACTCAGAACTGTAACAGTGTTGTCTTTTAATTATGAAGAAATAAAGCATCTGGTGATAACACTTGCATCATTAAGTATGTTGGCTGGAGCTATTCTTGCATTTAATCAAAGGGATATTAAAAAAATGATTGCATACATAAGTATAAGTGAAATGGGATTTATAGTATCAGCTTTAGTTTTAAAAACATATGAAGGAATCTTTGGAGGCCTTTTCCATCTTATTAATCATACACTTATGAAAGGAGTTCTGTTCTTTTCAGTAGGTGCAATAATTTATGCTACTGGAAGTAAAAAAATTGAGGAAATAAGAGAATTGATAGGAAAAGTGCCAGCCATTACGATATTCTTTTTCATTGGTTCACTGGCAGTAGGAGGAATGCCTCTTTTTGCAAGCTTCTTAAGTTCAATTACAATATTTATTTCACTTGCCAGTGAAGGCTTTTTATGGGTATCAATAATTTTAATTATATCAGAGTTTGTCTGCACTATTGCTCTTTTAAAAACTGCCATATCAATATTTTGGCAAAAAAAAGAAAAAAGCGAGTTATTCAAAAGTTCTATACCTTTTTCAATGATATTTTGCACTGCAGTGTTTGTAATTTTGGTTATAATTTTTGGAATTTACCCAGAAATTATTTATCCTGTGATTGACATTGCAGCAAGAGGAATTATTAAAATAGCGGGTTAAAGGAGGCTTAAAATGTCCTTACTTAAAAAATTAGCTCAAAAGGCACTCAAAAAATCAATATGGATATTTCATGTAAACACTGGAGCATGTAATGGTTGCGATATAGAACTCCTTGATATTCTTACTCCTTACTATGACATTGAAAGATTTGGTATGAAAATAGTGAGTTCTCCACGTCATGCAGATGCGCTTGTTATTTCAGGACCTGTAACAAGACCTACTGTAGAGTTTGTTAAATCAGTTTATGAAGCAACTCCTGAACCAAAGATTGTTATTGCTCTTGGCTCCTGTGCCACAGCAGGTGGTATCTGGTTTGACACCTATAATGTAGTTGGCGGAGTTGATAAAGTGATTCCTGTAAATCTATATATACCTGGATGTCCTCCAAGACCAGAGGGTATTATCTTTGGAATTGCTCAGGCAGTTGGGATATCAAAAAAGAAAATCAAACCTATTGTAGCTGAACAAATTGGAATTGAATGAATTTTTAAATAACATCAAAGGGAAAGTTATCATCGCAGGAATAGGTAATCCTTTAAGAGGAGATGATGCGGTAGGGTTATATATTGTTAAAGAATTAAAAAATAAAATCAATGCTGTTTTAATTGATTGTGAAGACAGGCTTGAAAGATTTATTGAAGAAATAATTCAGCATAAACCAGATACAATCATTTTTATTGATGCTTTACATATGCATCATGAACCTGGCTGTGTAGTTTTTTTATCAGAAGAAAATTTGCAGCATCCAGAAATATCAACCCATCAGACTAATCTCAAAATGTGTATTGAATATATAAAAGCAAGAATTAAAACTAAAATTTTCATAATTGGCATTCAACCTGAAAATACAAATTTCGGAAACTCAATGAGTGAAAGAGTTTTAAATGTAGCAAAAATTTTAAAAGATATTTTAATTCAAGAAATAGGAAAATGAAAAAAATTTTTAATGAGTTCTTGTTCCTATAATCTGCCTGTATAAATCATAAAGTATTGTTTTATAATCAATCATACCTTCTTCAACTTTATCCATAAAGGCTTCAAGCTGCTGTGTAAAATCTTCGGAAACAAAATTTTTTATTTTTTCTCTATTATTTAAGTAAGAATACACTGCTTTGCCAAGCTCTGTAGGGATAAGAAATCCTTTAGAGTCAATAACATATTTTCTCTCAACGAGCTTTTCAACAATACTTGCATAAGTTGAAGGTCTTCCAATTCCTTTTTCCTTCATTTTTGCTACAAGTTCGCTGTAAGTGT
This sequence comes from Thermodesulfovibrio sp., assembly GCF_049969575.1. NCBI lineage: Bacteria > Pseudomonadati > Nitrospirota > Thermodesulfovibrionia > Thermodesulfovibrionales > Thermodesulfovibrionaceae > Thermodesulfovibrio > Thermodesulfovibrio sp. The sequence continues at coordinate 10,023 of NZ_JBMFOO010000018.1, forward strand.
AAGGATAAACTTTTGGTTGCTGTTTAAACTGTTTTGTATTTTCTACATTGAAAATACCTTTGATTTCTGGATAGGTTTCAATTTTTAAAATTCTGTTCCAGCCATCTTCAATTATTTCAGTTCGCAAATTTATTTTCTGTTCTTTATTCAATGCCTTAATCAGCATTTCACTGTATTTAGATCTAACTGGCTTCATCTGACTTGCAATAAATCTCTTAAAAATCATTTCATAAAGAAGAAGATGTTCCTTACTGAGACCTTCAATTTGGCCAGTTATAAGCATTGAGTTTAATTCCTCTGGTTCAATGGATTTTGTAGGCCTAATGCATTCATGAGCTCCTCCTTCAGCCCAGTTTCTCGGGGAAAAATATTCCAATCCAAATTCCTCTTTTATGAATTCTTTTGCTACATTAATTCCAGCATCAGAAACTCTTTGAGAATCTGTCCTGTGATAGGTTATAAATCCAAGTTCAAAAAGAGTTTGAGCAAGCTGCATTGTTTTTGGCAGAGAAAATTTATAAAAATCTCCTGCATCTTTAAGCATTGTATCAGTTCTGTAAGGAGTTTGTGGTAGCTCTATTTTTTCTTCTTCTGAAACAATTTCAATCTGAACTTCTTTTATACTGTTAAAAAAATTTATAGCTTCTTGTTTATCCTCAAAGTCAAAACTGACTCGCAGTTTTTTATTATTTCTTTCTATGAAAAACAAAACCTTATAAATTTTTTCCCTGTAATTTTTTTCTCTGTCAATTATCCATCCTAAAACAGGAGTTTGAACTCTTCCTGCTGAAAGTGTTTGTTTTCCAAAATTTTTTTGAAGCAGCTGAGAAAACTCAAAACCAACCCATCTGTCAGCAATTCTTCGGACAACTTGAGCTTTAACGAGATTTAAGTTAAAATCTCTTGGTTCTTTTAATGCTCTAATTATTGCTTTTTTTGTAACTTCGTGAAATTCCATTCTTTTTATATCGCTAACATAAGGTTTTAAAATCTCATGAATATCCCAGCTAATTTTTTCTCCTTCTGTATCAGGATCAGTAGCAATAAGAATTTGTTCTGCTTCTATGGCTATTTTTCTTATGCTTTTGATAATTGGTTCTTTACCTTCAATAGCTTCATAAATTGGAACAATTTCTTTGTCTACCAGAACTCCATAAAAAGCTTCATTTTTTACCAGATCAAGGATGTGTCCATATGAAGATGTTATCATTATGTACCTATCTTCAATAGATGTTTCAAAAATGTCGTGGTCAAAAACTTTTCTTCTTACAGGTTTGCCAAAAAAGTTTGCAATAGTTTTTGCTTTATTGGGGGACTCCACGATTATTAAAACAGGTTTAAGAAGATCTGTGCTGGGTTGAAATTTTCTGTGGTTTAAAAATTCTTTAATTTTTATCCTGTCTTCATCAATTTCTTTTAATGTGCTATCTAAATCTATCTCTGAAACGGATAAAAACTTTATTTCATCATTGAACCATCTTACTTTTTTGGCAAGATGTTTGAATGTGGCTCTGTCATCTACCAGGATCAGAGAAAGTCCCTTTGTTATTCCACCAGCATACATCCGTGAAGTTCTTCCGCTTGCCTGCAGATACCCTGTAGCATCAGATACTGTCATAAAATAACCTTCTTTAGTGAATTTAAGTGTTATCTCATCAGAGGAGTTTAGTAAATCCAGAACTTCTTTTGATGATAAAAATTTACCAATTTCCTCAGTCAGATTTTCTATTTTTTGTTTTAAAGATGGTTTAACTTCAACAAAATTTAGGTGTTGATATTTTCTCAGTTGACTGATCCAGCTGTTTATTTTCTGTGTGTATTCAGGAAGTTTTTTAACAATAAAAGAACGAATTGAAGATACTGCCCATAAGAGATGATTCAGATTTGATTCAAATTTTAAAGAGATAACAATTTTGGGAACTCCGTAAAAAAGAGCATATCTGACAACATGGGGCATATCAAATCCGCGAGCTAAGGGATTTTTATAAGAGGCTATGCCAACAAGAACATCTATTTTACCTTTTTCAAAACGAGATATCGTTGTATTATTTAATGTTTCATAGGATGCAGCTTTTATCCCATTTTTCTTAAGTTCATGCATAATTTCATCTATTGCTTCTCTGCCTTTGTCTGAGGAAAGAAAAACCAATCCTCCTTTGCCAAGTTTTTTAATCCATTCAACTAAAGAACCTTCTTCAGTAAAGGCATCAACAACATTTCTTAAATAAAATGTAGGAGTGCCAACTTCAAATCCCAGAAGTTCACGAAAAAGTTTTACTCTATTGGAACGAGGTTGAGTGGTGGCAGAAGATATTACAAGCACGCCTTTTTTATAATTTTTTACATTATCAAGCTCCTTCTGAATTTCCTTGATTTTTTCCCAGTCAGTATCAGTTTTTTTAGCCTTTGCTTTAAGCAAAATAAGTTCAAAAGCTTTTGCAATGTCAGATTGACAAAATCCGAGCAAATGGAGAACTTTGTCAACATTTTTCGCTGTTTTTAAGAAGGAATCAACATCGTCAACAAAAATAAAACTAAAGTTTCTGGGAAGTATTTCCTGATTTTTATACAGAAACATTGATGTGGTAACGAGAACCTTGAAATTCTCTTTTTTTAATCTTTCCTTAAGTTTTGCAGTTATTTCATTAAAAGCAAGAATTTCATCTTTAAGCCCAAAATCTTTTAAACGCTCACAGACCTGTTCAACAAGAAGCTTTGTTGGCACAATAATGTATGACTTTTTATTTTCTTTTGCAAGATATGATGCCACGGAGATTCCAAATGAAGTTTTACCAACTCCTGTTGGTGCTAAAAGAGCAAAAGAAATGCCTGAAAAAACTCTTTTTGCCCATGTTTTCTGAAGACTCCAGGGTTTTAATTTTAAATGATTTTCAAAGTGTTTTTCCCATTTTTGAACATCTTCATTGATTCGACAAATTTCTTTGTAATTTCCTGCTTTTATAAATTTACAGGGATCAGCATCCTGTTGAGGAAGGCATTTTTCGCAGGGAATGCCCTTTTGCAGTCTTTGAGAATTTATCTCACCACCGCAGTTAGGGCACAGGCCTTTAAACAGGCTTGGAATCATATAAAAGATTTTTATACTCCTCTTTTAATTTATATTTCTAAATCTTTCCACCTACTGTTTTTGAAAGACTTTCTATAAAAATTATAGCTTTAGGAATTTCATAAAAAGCAAGCTTTCCTCTACAAAAAGAGATTATTTCTTTTTCTGTTGCTTTTTCCCCTACCAGAGCTTCTTTTTCAGGAAATGACCATGTAACTCTTTCAAGTACATCACCAACAGAAATTCTTTCCCATCTATTAATTGCTCTTCTTCCATATAATGTAGTAACATCGATCTTCATATTAAAACTCCCTTTAAAGCTTATACTGAATTTGCCATCTTATAAATGTGGCATTCTTTGCT
>NZ_JBMFOO010000018.1:13552-37571 GCF_049969575.1 Thermodesulfovibrio sp.
CTCATTCCAAAAGTATGAAAATTAAGTTGAGGATTGGTAGCCCATTGATCCTCTGTTTTGTAAAGATAATAGGGCTCCAACATAAGTTTTTGAGAAAGTTTATTTCTTCCATAAATTAAAAAACCCTGTTCATGAGAGGCAGTGAGTCTTTTTTTATGATTTATATAAAGTCTGCTTGTTTCTTTTTCTGTGTCGTATACAGAAGGATGAAGACTTGGCAGATAAATATCAGTCCTTGGATTTGATATATAAACAAAGTCAATTGTATGGTTTTCTACAATAATAAGTTGAAGTTTAACAGCATTGACATAAAAACTTCTTGAACCATCAGCCGGAGTTCCATCAAAAATTATAAATCCCTCTCCATACATGTCTTTACCGAGAAAGTCCTGTCTTCCAATTCTTAAATTTACAGGTAAATCAAAGGGTTTTTTAAAATCTAAATAAAGATTGTCAATAAAAATTTCATCTTGATCAAGTCTTTTTAGATTTCTTTCATTATCAAGAGTAACTCTATAAGGACCTGCCACATGATATCTTGGCTCTGTTGCCAATCTTGCATAAAGCGAAATTTCTTTATTAAACTTAACATTGTCCCAGAGTTGGATCCTTAGTCTGAAATAGCTTCTGTCATCAGCTGCTGCACGGGTTGTTCCAAGGTAAATAAAATTATCAAGAATTTCCTGTCTAAGCCTTATTGAAGCACCAATTTCATTTTCAACAGCAAAAGCAAAAGAAGACGAAGACAATATTAAAACTAAAAATAGAAAAATTACCCCATTTGACACCTCCTTGATTATCTTAAAAGTAAGCCCTTTTTTAAATCATCTATGGCTTGTTCACGGAGTTTGTAGTGTTGCTTTTTACCAGTGGCTGTCATTGGAAGTGCATCAAGAAATCTCCAGTAACGAGGTCTTTTATATGCCGGAAGCATAGGATGTTTTGATATGAATTTTTTAAGCTCATCAAGAGTTAAGGTTTCATCTTTTGTTACAACATAGGCTACCAGAGCCTGTCCTCTTGTCTCATCAGGAATTCCTACCACTGCACAATGCATGACCTTTGGATGCTCCTGTATTACTTCTTCAATCTGAATTGGATAAATGTTTTCCCCTCCAACAATTATCATGTCATCTTTCCTTGAAACAATTGTTATATAACCATTTTCATTCCATGTTGCGAGGTCACCTGTGTAAAACCAATCTTTATTAAGCTTTTTCTTTGTCTCTTCAGGTTTGTTATAGTAATCATAACTGCATTTCAATGACTTTACAATGACTTCTCCAACTTCCTGATTATTCTTTTTAACAATTTCCTCTGGCTCAGAGAGTTTGTCTTCATAAACCTTAACAACTCTTACCTCATCACAAAATACTGCACGACCTGCTGTCCCTGCCATCTCAGGAAGATCCTCTGGAGTTAAAAGGGTGTTCCAGAATGTTTCAGAAGTTCCGTATCCATTAAATATGTTTGGTGTAAACACCTTTTGCATCTCAACGCACAGCGTTTTGTCAAGTGGAGAACCCATACTGACAAGCCCTCTTAAAGAGCGTAGATTATGAGGATGCTTCTTCTGTTCTTCCATCATAACTTTATACATAGTAGGAACACCGATTATAAATGTAATTTTGTATTTTTCTACTGCTTCCAGCGCGGGTTTTGTATAGAAGGTTTTTAATGATACAATTGTTGCTCCAAGATAAAGCCCTGGATTAGGTCCTCCAATATGAAGTCCTCCACGATGAAACCATGGAGAAAGATTCATGATAATATCATTTTTATTAAGTCCTAAGCTGATAATGACATCAATAGCGGTTAAAATTTCATTTATATTGTTCAGTGGAACTCCTTTAGGTCTTCCAGTTGTTCCTGATGTATAAAGCCTTGTAACTTCAGAATAAGCATTTTGACAGCACTGCATCGGCTCAAATTCTGGTTTTCCTTTTACATATTCTTCATAAGGTATAGCAAAATCACATTCTCCTTCCCCTACATAAATGAGCCTTTTCGGTTTATGCTTTGAAATTTGAATTGCTTCTTTCACCATCTCCTTTAAAGATATATCAAAGATAAATGCTACAGGTTGACAATCCTCTATCGTATAGGCAGTCTCACCTGAAGAAAACCTGAAATTGATAGGACTGCTTACAGCTCCAATTTTCTGACACCCAAGCCAGATAAAAGCAAATTCCGGAACATTCATAAGCTGAAACATAACACTATCACCTTTTTTTACTTTATCTTGAAGCAAGGCTGAGGAAAACCGATTTACCTCTTTATTAAGCTCACTATATGTCCATTGTCTTTCAGTGTCTGCATCAATAAGAGCTACTTTTTCAGGAAATCTTTCAACACTCCTCAAAAATCCTGCAATATAAATGAAATTTCTTTCAAAAATTTCTTTAAATCTTTCTACATTGTAGCTATTCATGATTCCCTCCCATTTTTTTAAATCCTTTTTAATACCAAGGAGGCATTAATACCTCCAAAACCAAAGGAATTTTTTAGAACTATTTTTACATTCTTTTTTCTTGCTTTATTTGCAACATAATCAAGATCACAGGCTGGATCAGGATTTTCAAGATTTATTGTGGGAGGAATAATTCCTTCAAGGATAGTTTTTGCAGAAAAAATTGTTTCTACTATACCTGCAGCACCCCACATATGGCCAATCATTGATTTATTTGATGATATAGGAATTCTGTAGGCATGCTCTTTGAGAAAACTCTTTATTGCTATTGTTTCAGTTAAATCATTTAAAACAGTGGAAGTACCATGAGCATTAATATAATCAATCTCCTCTGGTGAGACTCTTGCATCTTGTAAAGCCTTTCTCATACATTCAACAATGCTTAAAGCTTCAGGCTCTGGTGCAGTGGGATGATAGGCATCGCAGGTTGCACCAAATCCAGCAATTTCAACCAGAGGAGTTGCTCCTCTTTTTAGGGCATGTTCATAAGCTTCTATAATTACACAGCCAGCTCCTTCTGAAGGAACAAATCCGCATCTTAACCTGTCAAATGGCCTTGATGCTTTTTTAGGTTGAGTGTTTGCTTTGTCAGTAGCAATTGCCCCAATATTGTCAAGGCTTGCAATAATTGTTGGTGTTATACCTGCATCAGCTCCTATGACCATTGCAATATCAATTATTTCCATCTGAATTAATTTCATAGCCAGACCTATTGCTTTTGTTCCTGCAGCACAAGCCTCTTGAAGAAAATACTGTGGACCTCTGGCATTGAAAATTCTTGCTACTTGTCCTGCTACAGGATTACCAGCTAAGTTTATAATGCAAAAAGGAGATACTTTTTTTGGTCCTTTCGATATTAACATTTCATAATTCTGTTCAAAAGAGGATGGACAACCAATAGCGCTTGCTCCGATGATGGAAAATCTGAAGGGATCTTTAATTGATTTAGTTTTAAAGCCTGATGTTTCAGCTGTCAATAAAGCGACGGAAATGAAGAAATGAAACATTCTATCATAGCGAGATAATATCTTTTTATCAAGAAATTCTTCAGCGTGGAACTCCTTACACTCTCCAGCAATCTGACATTTATGATTTTCAGGATTAAAAAGTGTAATTCTGTCAATTCCAGATTCTCCATTGATTAATCTGTTCCAGCATACATCTAAACCAATCCCCAATGGAGTAATAAGATTCATTGCTGTTATGACAATTCTTCGTTTCATATTTATTCAAAATTTTTTAGAATTTTTACAAAGGAATGGGGCAGAGTAACTGGTTTGTTTTCATTGTTGACACATATGTGATATGTAAAACCTTCGGCAATTTTCTCCCCTTCTTTTAAAACTTCATAATGAAACACAATTCCTCTTGATTTTAAACTCTTTATTGAGGTTTTTATAAATAATAAATCATCATATCTTGCAGGCTTATAATATTTAACATGGAATTCAACAACCGGAAGGTGATAACCTTTGTTTTCTAATTCTTTATAAGTAAAACCTCTTTTTCTTAAGTATTCTGTTCTTGCCTTTTCAAAGAATATTGCATAGTTTCCGTAATAAACAATCCCAAAATTATCTGTATCTGCATACTTGACTCTAACCGGAACATCTACAAAAATCTTTGAATGCATGGTGACAAAATTATATCAAAAAAAAATTTTGCTGTAAAGTTCAGTGGCTAACTCTAAGCGTAAGCGAAGAGGCTCCTCCTACCCCCCTATCCAGCTTAATCCTGAAGGCAATTTCAGAAAATTCCTTTAACTTGACAATATCGCAATAAAATAGGATAAAATTCAATAAACTGAATTTCTGAGCTAAGGAGGATTTGATGACGAAGGCGGATCTTATTAATTTTATATTCGAAAGAGTAGGATTACCGAAAACTGAGATACAGAAAATTGTGGAAACAGTTTTTGAAACAATAAAAGAGGCTTTAAAGGAAGAAGAAGTAGTTAAAATCTCAGGCTTTGGAGTTTTTACAGTAAGACGAAAGGGAAGTAGAATAGGTAGAAATCCGAAAACCATGCAGACTGTGGAAATTAAGTCAAGAAAGGTGGTTACTTTCAGACCAAGTGAACAGCTGAAGCAAAGGATTCAGCAAAATATGAACTGAAATGGGAGAACCAGTACAAAGACAACTACCTTTTAAAATTTTTTATAAAATTGGAGAAACAAGCAGAATTGTTGGAGTTGAGCCTTATGTTTTAAGATACTGGGAAACAGAATTCCCTTTTTTAAAGCCTAAAAAGACAAAGACAGGGCAAAGATTGTATACTAAAAAAGAGATAGAAATGCTTTTTTTAATAAAAAAGATGCTTTATGAAGAGAGATTTACAGTAGAGGGAGTGAGACAGAAATTAGGAAAAATGTATCGGCAAGCTTCAAATGAAACGCTAACAAAACAAGATATATTAAATAAAGTAAAAATTAAACTTAAAGAGATTTTGAGAATGCTTTCCTGAATCGGGGCGTAGCGCAGCCTGGTTAGCGCACTCGCTTGGGGTGCGAGTGGTCGGCCGTTCAAATCGGCTCGCCCCGATTTTTTAATTAAAGATTTTATGAAGACTTTAAAATAAGAGGTTTGGGAAGACTGCAAGTTCTTGATTTTCAAGAACTTGCAAGTTTTTAACAGTTTCAATAAATCAAGGGGGTTAAATCAGGAATATGCAGGAAACACCTTTATCTGAGCTTATCCAGCAGAGAATTAAAAAACTTGAAACACTGAGAAGTCTTGGTATTGAACCTTACAATGGAGTTTTTAATCCTGAATACAGCACTGAAGAAATTTTTATAAAATTTGGGAATCTTGATAAAGAAAAACTGGAACAGGAAAACATAAAAGCCTCAGCTGCTGGAAGAATAATTCTTTTAAGAGATTTTGGTAAAGCAGCCTTTGCCCATATACAGGATTCAAAGGGAAGAATTCAAATTTATCTTAGAAAAGATGTCTTAGGAGAAAAATTTTCTTTAATTAAGAATCTTGATATCGGCGATATTGTCGGTGTTGAAGGAAGACTTTTTAGAACAAAAACAAATGAGTTAACTATAGAAGTTCAGAACTTTGTTTTTTTAAGTAAATCCCTTAGGCCTCTTCCAGAAAAATGGCATGGACTCAAAGATATTGAGGCAAGATACAGGCAGAGATATGTTGACCTTATTGTAAATCCGTCGGTAAAGGAAACTTTTATAAAGAGGCAGCAAATTATTAAGTATTTGAGAGAGTTTCTTGAAAATGAAGGATTCCTTGAAGTTGAAACCCCTGTGATGCATACAATTGCAGGAGGTGCGAGAGCAAAGCCATTTAAAACTTATCATGAAGCTCTTGACATGGAGCTTTACTTAAGAATTGCACCTGAGCTTTATCTGAAAAGGCTTCTTGTGGGCGGATTTGAAAGAGTTTTTGAAATAGGTAAGAATTTTAGAAATGAAGGAATATCAACGAAGCATAATCCTGAATTCACAATGGTAGAGTTTTATGTAGCTTACAAAGACTATAACTGGCTTATGGATTTTACAGAAAAGCTATTAGTTTACATTGTTGAAAAAATCTTCGGAAGTCTTCAGGTAAAATACGGAGATTACACAATTGATTTCACTCCACCCTTTAAAAAAATTACCATGTATGATGCCCTGAAGACTAAAGGTGTGCCAGAGGAGACATTAAAAAACAGGGACTTTGCTTTAAAATGGGCAAAGGACAAAGGCATAGAAATTCCTGAGGGAAGCTCTCTAAGCAAGGTTCTTGACGAGATATTTAAAGAAGTTGTAGAGCCTGAACTTATTCAGCCAACATTTATTATTGATTATCCTGTTGAGCTTTCTCCTTTAGCAAAAAGGAAAAGAGACAATCCAGAGCTTGTGGAAAGATTTGAGCTTTTCATTTCTGGTAGAGAAATTGCAAATGCCTTTTCTGAGCTTAATGACCCCATTGATCAGAAAGAAAGATTTCTCCGTCAGCTTGAAGAAAGACTTAAAGGAGATGAAGAAGTGCCTGAGATGGATGAGGATTTTGTGAGAGCCCTTGAAATTGGTATGCCTCCAGCAGCAGGAGAAGGTATTGGAATAGATAGGCTTGTGATGATTTTAACTGACAGTCACTCAATAAGAGATGTTATACTGTTTCCTCTTTTAAGACCTGAAAAATGAAACTTCCTTTTTATATTGCTTTAAGGTATTTAAAAAGTAAAAAAAGAGGTTTTTCCTTTGGCACTATAATTTCCATAAGCGGAGTTGCCCTGGGAGTTATGGCTCTGATTGTTGTTATTTCTGTAATAAGTGGATTTCACGAGGATTTACAGAAAAAAATTCTTGGCACACAGGCACATGCTGTTGTTTTAAATTATTCTGGAGGAATAGAGAATTACAGAGCTGTTATGGATTTTTTATCAAAAAAACAGGAAATTGAAGCATACTCCCCTTTTGTAATGGGACAGGTTCTTATTTCCTCCGGTAAAAGAGCTCATGGAGTTTATCTTAGAGGAATTATTCCAGATTATGATATGAAAACTACTGAGGTTTTTAAACATGTGAAATATAAATATCAAAATCATACAGATCTGCCATGGATAATAATTGGCAAAGAACTGGCAAATCTTCTTGGAGTGCTTCCTGGAGACACAATCACAATAATATCTCCAATGGGTTCAATTGGTCCATTGGGTATAATTCCAAAGGTCAAAAAGTTTATTGTTACAGGAATTTTTGAAATAGGAATGTATGAGTATGATATGAATCTTGCAATAACAGACCTAAGTATAGCTCAAGATTTTTTTGAATATGGAGATAAAGTAACAGGTATTCAACTCAAGCTTAAAGATGTCTATAAGGCAGATAAAATCTGTCAGAGAGTTGCTCGTGAACTTGATGGAGAGTTTTATTGCAAGGACTGGATGCAAATGAACAGAAACCTCTTTTCTGCTCTTAAACTTGAAAAATTCACAATGTTTCTTATTCTTATATTGATTGTGCTCGTGGCATCCTTTAACATAATAAGTATGTTAATGATAAATGTTACTGAAAAGCAGAGAGAAATTGCTATACTTAAATCAATGGGCGCAACAGACAGTTTTATAAAATGGATTTTCGTATGTCAGGGGCTTATTATTGGTTTAATTGGAACTTTTATAGGATTAACAGGAGGAATTTTTCTATGTGAGATTGTTAAATCCTATGAAATTGTAAAACTTCCAGCAGATGTTTACTATTTGAGTAAGCTGCCAGTTAAAATTAAGATTTTTGATGTTATGGTGATATGTGCATGTGCTTTATTTATCAGCCTTATTTCAACTGTTTATCCTGCTCACAGAGCATCAAAAATAAATCCTGTTGAGATTCTCAGGTATGAGTGATGTTTAGATTAATAAGAAACATTGGATGCCTGAGTATAATTGTATTTATTATTTTTCTTATTGTTGCAGTGTTTTTTGGTGGAGAAAAAATTAGACAACTTGGTGATAAGACAACAGGAATTGTTAAAAAAGGATTTCACTATGCTGCAGACAAAGCAGATAGGATTCACCAGGATATAATGAAAAAAATAAATGAACTCGGGAAACCCTTCCGTGAAAGAGATACTGAGGACAAAAAACCTTAAAAAAACTTACTGGACAAAGGCTGGTTCAATAGAAGTATTGAAAGGGATTGATTTTATAGCCTATCAAGGTGAGATTGTGGCTATAACAGGAGCAAGCGGAGTTGGTAAAAGCACTTTTCTCCATGTGATTGGAACTCTTGATAAACCAACCTCTGGTGAGATTTTATTCAAATTTGACAGGGAAATAAATCCTTTAAAGCTTTCAGCAGATTGTCTCGCAGAATTTCGTAACAAATATATTGGTTTTGTCTTTCAATTTCACTATCTTTTGTCAGAGTTTAATGTTCTGGAAAATGTTATAATGCCAGAGTTAATTGCAGGGCATTACAACAAGATTAAGCTAAATCAAAATATTATTAAAGAAAAGGCTTTTGAAATACTGAAAAAATTAGGATTATCAGAACGAGCTCATCATCGTCCTGGTGAGCTCTCAGGTGGTGAACAGCAGAGAGTTGCTGTGGCAAGAGCTTTATTTAAAAATCCTTCTTTGGTGCTTGCTGATGAGCCTACAGGAAATCTTGATTCACGGTCAGCCCATGAGCTTTTTGAGCTTTTTCAGAAAATTAATTCTGAAGAAGGCACAACCTTTATAATTGTTACTCATAATGAAGCAATTGCTCAAAAATGCACAAGAACACTAAGAATGATAGATGGAGTTTTAACCTGAAAAGAGTTCAACTGTTGACAACATCAGTAGAAAATTATGTATAATTAACAATCCGTAGGCGCGTAGCTCAGTGGGAGAGCGCTTCCTTGACGCGGAAGAGGTCGTGGGTTCGATCCCCTCCGCGCCTACTGTAAATCAAGAGTTTACGAAAATTATCTGTCCTCTTTTTTCCACAAACTGTATTCATAGAGACACACCATAAAAACACAAAAACAGAAAATAAAACCATCTTCCTCTGGCAGAGAATTTGCTTATATTATTAAGGAATTAAAAATACTTGACAACTAAAAAAATTTATGTTAAACTTTTTAAAAAACGCAAAAAAAGGAGGTGATAGGCGAACACGGTGCGTGGGGTAACTCCCCAGTAAGCTTTTCCGAAGCAGTTCACTGCTCGGAGTTTTTTAGCTGTACCACCGCCCTTGGCGGTGTAACTGAACTAACCGATGGAGGTTAGGAAGTGAAAAAATATGCAAGTATTTTAGCAGCATTGGTTCTTCTCTTAGGTTTAGCTGCATTGAGTTATGCAGCACCAGCAGAAATCCCCTCAGACACAACAGCAGTAATCGCAAAAGGTAAAACCCAGATAACACTCGGTGGCGAACTCCGTTTCAGAGGATTTTATGGAAAGAATTTGAATGTGATAGAAAAGGATACTTATCCTGACTCACAATCCTTATACGACTACCGTGTAAGGCTCAATCTTGAGGCAAAGGTATCTCCTAATACAACTGGATATGTGGAAGTTGAAAGTAATAGAGCTGATAATAATAGATCTGAAAATGTACCCTGGGGTTCTGGTGGCCAAGGTCCAAGAGGTACCTATCCATTTGGTAACTGGCATAATGAGAGCAATCTTTACATCCGTCAGGCATGGATTCAGTATCAGGGAACAGGGCTTCTTGGTGTTCCAGCAGGATTTAAAGTTGGAAAGCAGCTCATCAAGCTTGGTTACGGACTCTTCTTTGATCACACCTACTATGGTGATGATGCAATCTTAGTGTTTGTTCAGCCATTAAAAGAGCTCACAATCGCTGCTCATACAATTAAGTTCCGTGAAGGTAACCCCGCACTCAATGATGATGCAACAGCATACGGAATTCTTGCTGCATATGCAGGTAAAGGATTTGGCTTGAGTGCAGATGTAACCTATGTTGATCACCAGAATTTTGGAAATATTGGACTACGTGCTCAACTCCCAGATATTCACCTCTGGAACTTTGGTTTAAGAGGTAATGTTGATGACATTGCAGGAACAGGGCTTAACTTCAGAGCAGATGTTGAATTCCAGACTGGAAAAATTAGAGATACCAGATTAATTTTTAATGTTCCAGATATCAAACTTCGTGGCTGGGCTGCATTAGCAGGGCTTGACTACAAATTCAAACCAATTCCATTAACACTTACCTTAGAGTATGCAATTGGAAGTGGTGACAAAGACAGCACAGACAACAAGATCGAGGCATTCATTACAGCACTTGGTCCAGAGCAGCACTATACATTCATTTATGAATTCCTTGCACCTACAGCATGCAACTTCTTAGGTAATACTCAAACAGGACTCTGCAATACCCAGTATCTGAAATTTGGTGGATCCTTTGACATCACAAAGGACATCAATGCAAAACTCTATGGTTACTGGTTAAGAGCTCATAGGGCAGTTTCTATTAATGGCTACACAGAAGATAAAGACATTGGATGGGAAGTTGATGGAGTTGTAACTTACCAGATTGACAAGGGTCTTAAGTACTGGGTTGAGGCTGGATACTTCTGGCCAGGCGATGCATACAAGCTTCCTCCAAATGGCAGAGATGCTGATGATGCCTGGGCAGTAAGACATGGCATCCAGCTCAACTTCTAACAACTAAAAGAAACGCACCGTGTTCGTCATAGAGGCGGGCATCTGCCCGCCTTTTTTATTGTGCACAGCCGCAGCTGTTTGAACCTGAATGAGAAAAAAATTTGACTTTTACATCTGTATTGTTCTAATATTTTTTTTATGGAAACTACAGTTATTGATCTCATAAGACAAACAGGAGTTGTTGCTAAAGCTGTTTTGCTTATTCTTCTTTTCTTTTCAATTTTTTCCTGGGCTATCATATTTTACAAATGGAAGATTTTCAAAAACATGAAAAAAGAAAACCAGAAATTTTTTGATGCTTTTTTAAATTCCAATGGAACAAAGGAGCTTTTCGCAGTTGCTAAAAGATTTGAATTAAGCCCTATTGCCAGTCTTTACAGAGAAGTTTTTTCTGAAATTCAGGGGAAAAATCCGACAAACCTTGAAGCAATTGTAAGAAAGTACTCTTCTGAGGAGGCAAATAAAGTAGAAAGTTATCTTGGCTTTCTTGCAACAACAGGCTCTACAACTCCATTTATAGGACTTTTTGGAACAGTCTGGGGAATTATGGATGCTTTCAGACATATAGGTATGAAAGGTTCAGCTTCAATTGCCACTGTTGCACCAGGTATTGCAGAGGCACTGGTTACAACAGCTGCTGGTCTCTTTGCAGCAATTCCTGCAGTGATTGCTTACAATTACTTTACCTCCCAGGCAAATAAAATAATTAATGAAGTCAATGACTTTTCTGAAACCCTCTTAAAATACCCATGGCAGCACTAAATCCTCGCAGAAGATCATCAATAGCAGACATTAATGTCACTCCTTTAGTTGATGTAATGCTTGTATTGCTCATAATTTTTATGGTTACAGCTCCACTTTTAAAACAAGGAATTGATGTGAATCTTCCAAAAGCAAAAGGAAAAAGCCTTGAAGAAACTGAAAAAATAAGTATTGTCATTACTAAAGAAGGCAAAATATTTTTAAATGATAAGATAATCAATAAAGATGATCTGCCCTCAATACTCAATTCATACAGAGAAAGCAATACTGCTGTACTTTTAAAGGCTGACAAAGATGTTCCTTATGGTCTTGTAGCTGAAGTTATGGGAGAAATTAAAGCTGCTGGAATAGAAAAAATAGGAATGGTAACAGAGCCAAAAGAAAGTAAATGACAGGCAAAATTTATCCTTCTTTGTTTTTATCTCTCATTTTTCATTGTCTGTTTATGCTTGCGTTAATCTTCGGAGTAAAAAATTCAGCTAAGGATTTTAAAAATCTCACATATGTAACTTTGATTCAACAAACAAGTAATTCATTGCAGACAGCCTCATTGAATGAAGAAAATAAGCTTCCCCCAATAAAACCATCCCTTGAACAATCAAAAGAAATTCCAACAACAGCGAGACAGTCAAAAAAAACTTATGAAAAAACTCAAAAAATATCTAAACAAGAGGAACAACTTCTACAAGAAAGACTTGCTGCGCTTAGAGCAAAAAAAAAGATTCTTGAAAAAGCTCAAGCAGGTTCTGTTGAACTTAAAAGCGGACAAAATACTAAGGGAAGTGAAGTTTCACCCGGTTACTTAGCATTAATCTCTGGAATTATAAGACAGCACTGGAGCGTTCCTGATACTGTTCCTCGGAATCTTGAAGCAGTTGTTTCAGTAAGAATTCTTTCAAATGGAAAGGTTCTCATTGAAGGATTTGAACAAAAATCTGGAAATATTCTTTTTGATTCTTCTGTTGTTAGAGCCATCAAAAATTCCTCTCCTCTTCCACCACCTAAAAATGAAGTTATTGTAGGATTGAGGTTTAAACCATGAATTCAAAATTAATAAAAAAATTCATCGCTTTTGTTTTATTTTTCTATGTTTTACAGCCTTTAAATGCGCTGGCAGAAAAAATTTATCTTGACATAACTCAGCCCGGAATTAAAAAGCTTGCAATAGCACTTGAAGGTTTTGATAATCTTTCTAATGTTTCTAAAACAATAAAAGAAAATCTTGAATTTACAGAATATTTTAGAGTTTATGGTCCTTTTCCCATCACTGCAGAATTTGATCCTCAGTTGTGGAAATCTTCTGATGTTGAAATTGTTGTCCGAGCCAGAACTCTGGATAAAATTTCAGTAAAAATTTTTGCAACTACTTCTGCTTCGCCAATATTTGTAAAAGAATATCCCCTGAAGAATAATGAATTTACAGGAAATTTAATCTCATCAGATATATATAAACTATTGACAGGCAAGGAATCGCCCTTTTTCAATCGCTTTGTTTTTGTGAGAAAGCTATCCAGCTGTATGGGAATTTTTTTAAGTAACTGGAATGGGAAAAATGTTCAAGATACAGGACTCAGAAGACACATAATTTCTCGAGTTCTTTTAAAGGGAAACAAAATTTTTTATTCTGCTTTAAATGGAAAATCATGGACAATAGAAGTATTTGATATCTCAAACAAAACAAATAAAGAAATTATAAAAAGCAAAGCTCTCCTTGTGCTTGGAGATGTTTTAAATGAATCGCAATTTATATACTCAGAGAGCGATGGAGAAATCTCAGAAATCAAAATTTCAGATATCTATGGAAGAACAAAAGCAGTATCTTCATCTCGATGGATTGATACTTCTGCAAGATGGTCAGCATCTCACATATTTTTTGTTTCAAATAGAGATGGTTCTCCTCAAATTTATAAAATTACTTCCTCAGGCACTCAAAGAGTAACATTCCAGGGCAGATACAATACAGAACCATCTATAAATCCTCAGGGCAGTAAGATGGCTTTTTCATCTCTGGTTGGAAATTTTCAAATTTATATTATGGACATTCTCTCAGGCACACAAACTCAAATAACAAACCAGGGCAACAATGAGCAGCCCTGTTTTTGCCCGGATGGTCATTTTCTAACAATAATGTCAGACAGAAGAGGGAAAAAGGAGATATATCTTATAAGCTCTGATGGAGCAGTGCAAAAACCTTTAACACATGGATATCTTCCCTTCTGTAGCAGATAAATGGTTCATTCAGGCATAGATAGATTTGAAAAAAGGCTTCCTAAGAAATTTTATGGAGCTAAAGCAGGATTAGTTATTCATCCAGCCTCAGTAAATAGAAAACTTGTACACACCAGAGATATTCTTCTCGAGAGCAAAAAAATCAAAATTACAGCCTTTTTCGGACCGCAGCACGGAATATTTGGAAATACTCAGGACAACATGATTGAATGGGAAGGATTTATTGATAAACAAACAGGATTGCCTGTATTTAGCCTTTATGGAAAAACGAGAAAGCCAACAGAAGAAATGCTTAAAAATCTTGATATTTTGATTATTGATCTTCAGGATGTTGGAGCAAGATACTACACATTTATCTGGACAATGGCTTTGTGTATGGAAGCCTGTAAAGAAAAGGCAATGCCGATGATTGTGCTTGATAGAGTAAATCCAATTGGTGGACACATAGTAGAAGGACCTGTGCTTATGCCAGAGTTTTCATCTTTTGTAGGACTTCATCCATTGCCTGTCCGCCATGGAATGACTATTGGAGAGATTGCGTTTTACTTTAAAGATAAGTTTTACCCAGAACTTGATCTTACAGTAATTCCTCTTTATGGATGGAAAAGAAATCAATGGTTTGATGAAACAGCGCTGCCCTGGGTAATGCCTTCTCCAAACATGCCAGCCCTTCAGACAGCGACAGTTTATCCTGGAATGTGTCTTTTTGAGGGAACTATTTTAAGCGAAGGAAGAGGCACCACAAGACCATTTGAAATATTTGGTGCACCCTTTATAGAGCCTGAGAGGCTTGTAAAAAAGCTAAATGAATTTAAGTTGAAAGGAGTATTTTTTAGACCTCTTTACTTTATTCCAACTTTTAACAAATTTTCTGGACATTTATGTGGTGGTGCTCAAATTCATGTAATTGATAGAGAAAAATTTAAACCTTTTAAAACTGCTGTAGCAATTCTTCTTGCAATAAAAGAGCTGTATCCAGAAATTAATCTTTGGCGTGAACCTCCCTATGAATACGAGTTTGAGAAACTTCCCTTTGACATTCTTGCTGGTTCAGATAGATTAAGGAGAGAAATTGAAAAAGGAAAATCTCTTAAGGATATGGAGTCCTGGTGGACTAAAGAGTGTGAAATGTGGGCAAAAGTAAGAAAAAAATATCTCCTATATGATTAAAGGATTCATTCTTGCTGCAGGATATTCAACCAGACTAAGGCCAATTACAGAGCATATTCCCAAACCATTGATGCCAATTGCTGGCGAAGTCTTACTTGAATGGATTTTTAAAAATTTAAATGCTCTGACCACAGAGATTGGCATAAATTTGCATTATAAAGCAAAGAAAATTGAAGATTACATAAAAAAGCAGAATCTTCCATTAAAAACATTTTATGAAAAAGAAATTCTTCTTACAGGCGGAGCACTGTGGAATGCAAAAAATTTTCTCAAAGACTCTGTTTTTGTCGTCCATAATGGAGATATTTATTCTGATGCAAATATTAAAGAAGCAGCAAAATGGCATATAGAAAACGAAAACTCAATAACTCTCCTGGTTCATGATTACAAGCCTCACAATAAATTAATTGTTGATAAAGATGGAAATTTACTTGGAATCGGAAATTCAGATAAATCTCATCTTGCCTTTTCAGGAATTGCTATTTATAGCCCTCACGTGCTTGAACTTTTGCCTGAAGGTCCTTCATCAGTGATTGATTTGTGGATGAGAGCCATTAAAAATGGATTCAGGGTAAGCACCTTTAAAATAAAATACAGCTTCTGGTTTGACATTGGAACTCCGGGGGATTATGCCAGTGCAGTCTTTGATAAATTAAAGAGGAATTTTACTTCTGTATACATTCATCCTTCAGTGTGTGGATGCGAGCTTATTGAACCCGAAGGTAAAATAGTGGTTGAAAGAGATGTAAAAATAAATAAGCCATTTAAGGGAAAAAATATCATAATTCTGCCTGAGACTGAATTTACACCTGAAAATGATTACCTTTCAAACCTCATAATTGGTAAAAATTTTATGATACCATTTGAGACACCACCCATTGAAACATTAACTTCTGGTGGATCTGATCGAAAATACCTCAGAGAAAATAACAAAGTCTTTTGCAAATGGGAAAAATTATCAGAGGATTTTGAAAAAACGATTGCTTTAAACAGGTTTTTTCATGAAAAAGGATTCCCTGTGCCTAAAATCCTTGAAGTAGACATAAATAAAAAAACGATTGCTTTTGAAGATCTTGGAGATTTAACACTTTACAGCTGGCTTCAATGCAGGAGAAGAGATAAAAAAATTGAGACAATATATAAAAAAATACTTGAAAATATAGGAAAACTTCACTGGGGAATCTCTAAACAAGCAAAGAATCTTAACCTTTTAGAGTTTGACTACTCCTATTTTCGCTGGGAAAGTGATTACTTTTTACAGGAATGTGTAAAGGCGCTCTTTAAAATTGATGAAAACTTAGAAGAAGAATTACACAGTATTGCAGAAATTTTATCAAAAGCTAAAAAGGTGATACTGCACAGAGACTTGCAAAGTCAAAACATAATGTTAAAAAAAGGAAAGGTTTATTTTATTGACTATCAGAGTGCAAGATGGGGACCTGCAGGTTATGACATAGCTTCACTTCTTTGGGATCCATATGTAAAACTCAATGATGAAATAAGAGTAAAGCTTGTCAATTTCTATATCAAAAGCCATGAACTTGATGAAAAAGCTTTTTTAGAAGAACTTTCTCTATGCAGAATCCAGAGACATATGCAGGCTCTTGGAGCATACGGATTCCTGTCTTTAAAAAAAGGAAAGAGAAATTTCCTTAAATTTATTCCTGATGCAATAGACTTACTGATAAAGGACCTTGAAGAATGTCATATTGATTTCTCAAGGCTAAAAAACCTTGTTTTTAACATCAAAAAACAGTTCTTTAATATTTAGTTCAGGATTGTGGATTAAAATCCCTTTTATTTCCTTAAATTTCTTTCGTTCATTTTCATCCTTGATTTTTTTCTCAAGTTTTTTGATGCTTTTCAGCTTGCTTTCGTAAAGTTTTAAATATGCTGTGTATCTATTCCTGTCAACCTTTATTGAGAAATCTCCAGGAATGAACCACTTATCAGTGAAGTAAATCCATGAGGCAAAATCTGTTAATTTAAATCCGGGTAAAACATTTATTTTAGTATGCCAGAAATCTTTTATTCTTAAACCTTTTTCGTCTGCTATAATTTTATATCCTCCGCTGAAAGGCTCTGCACCCTGAGTATCTTCATACTGCCATGTAGACACAGAAATCTGCCTTCCCTTGTGGCAGCTTTTACAATTCCTTGCTTTTCCAAA
The DNA here is from genome assembly GCF_049969575.1 of Thermodesulfovibrio sp. Lineage (NCBI taxonomy): Bacteria > Pseudomonadati > Nitrospirota > Thermodesulfovibrionia > Thermodesulfovibrionales > Thermodesulfovibrionaceae > Thermodesulfovibrio > Thermodesulfovibrio sp. The sequence continues at coordinate 30,476 of NZ_JBMFOO010000018.1, forward strand.
AGGATGGGAAACTTCCTCAATCTGAAACCATAGTAAGTGTCTGTTACCAGAGGGAAGATTATTAACTGTTCCAACAATGTAATACATATCTTTTGTTTCACTATTTTTCCATCTATAGTGAAGTCCTGATGACGATACATCTTCTCTAATATTGCTAACACTGTGAGGAAATATCTTTACAGGAAACCAGATCCCTTTTTGATCTTTCATAAGAATCAACGGTTTTTGAACTCCATAATAAAGTGAATATTTTTTAAATGGCGTTGGTTTATCTCCTATATACCCCCTCCCCCATATTGTAATTTGATATCCACCAGCTTCTGTTACATGACAAGCTGTACATGAAAGATTTCTATGAATTGACTTTGAATGAGCTTTTTCAATTTCAATATGACAGTCCTGACAGGTTGCTTTACGCTGCATATCTCCCATACCTTTTTTGCCTGATGGATGACAATCCGCACAGTGAATACCCTTTTTGAAATGAATATCAGCACTTCTTCCCTGAGGAATTGAATAAAATCCACCAATATAAGTTTCACCTCTTCTTGATTGAGCAGCACCAGTATGACATACAGAATTACCTCTTCCTCTTCCCATACAACTATAAGAATCCGGCACTTTTAAAAATGCATGAGAGCCTCTTTCGCGACTCGGTGCATAGTGACAGTCAAGACAGCCTGCATGACAAATGTTACACATCTTCTGCCTTCTCATCGCCTGTTCATCAGTGAAAGGAATATTCATTTCTTTTCTAATCTTTTCAGTGTTTGTAAAATCAAATCCTGCTTTATTTAAAACTTCCTCCGGTGGAACATCTGCAAAAGAAGGACCACAGTTGTGAGGACCATATGGTTTTAACCAGCTAACCATTGTCCTCTGCCTAAAGTTTATAGCCATTACTGTGGTTTTAAATTGTTTTAATTCGTCTGAATGACATCCTCTCTTGCCGCATGTTTTTTTTGCAATCTCAGGGTCAAAGTTAAAACTTTCACTGTTTCTATCATGCCAGAGAATGTTTCTTACTTCTGGATGCAAATGAAGTTCGCCGTCTTCCTTTACCTTTGGAAGCATATCAAAGAGTCTGTCTTTTCCCTGTGGGATCAATCTATTCAGTTCAAAATCGTTTTTTTTATAAAGCATTTTTCTATCTACAATATCCATTGAATCCTTCACGTAAATTGGCTTAAGCATACCTCTGTGGGCTTCATCTTTGTCCTTTGCTCTACCATTACCAAGATGGCAGTCTCTGCAAGAAACAGTACTGTGTCCTGTCTGTTTTCGAACATCTGTTAGAGTTACATAGAACTGTGGATATCCAAACTCAACCATTTTTTCTTTTGAGCCATGACATTGAATACAGCTTTCTGAAGAATCCATGTAGTAGTCATAGCCAAAATATCCAATGATTACTAAAAATTGAAGAAAAAAAATTATGACAGTGAAAGGTGAGGCTAAATCGCTGATTTTACCAAGTTTAAAGTTCATTAAAATCAATTTTAACATATAAAGGTCGTATGGGTATAAATGGGTTTTTCCATTGACATAAATAATTTATTTAGTATATACTCCTATAGAGTATTCCTGCTTTGCAGGATAAAAAACTGATTATGGAGGTTTAAAAATGAGGAAGTATGTGAATGCTTCATGTGATTATGGGTGTAAGAAAAGAAGTTTTATCCCAACTTTTCTAATCGCAGGAGTTTTGATTTTACTTCTTGTCAATTTCACATGGGCTGGAACTCCGCTGAGTGACGAAAGAGTAAAAGAAGCTCAACAATGCGGAATCAATGTAGTTGATGTAAAGGGAGTAAAGGAACTTATCAAAAAAGGTGCGGTTATTGTTGATGTCAGAGAGTATACTGAATATGTAGCAGGACACATTCCAGGTGCAATCTGGGCTCCAAGAGGATTAATGGATTTTCAAGCTTTTACATGGCTTCCGGACAAAGATAAAACATATCTTATTTATTGCAAAACAGGTGGCAGAGGTTCAATAGTAGCATGCGATTTGAAAAAGCTGGGTTATAAAAATGTTTACAATCTTAAAGGCGGATTTGAAGCATGGACAAAGGCTGGAGAGCCTGTAGAAAAGGGTGAACCAGAAGGTATGGGCAAAGGTATTAAGAAATAATTGACAAAATATAACATTTTAGGTTAATTTAAATTTTGATGGGCCTATAGCTCAGCTCGGTTAGAGCGCACCCCTGATAAGGGTGAGGTGGTTGGTTCGACTCCAACTAGGCCCATTCAGAATGTGGGGGCGTAGCTCAGTTGGGAGAGCGCCTGCTTTGCACGCAGGAGGTCGTGGGTTCGAATCCCTTCGCCTCCACCAATTATTTTTTGTAAATAATCAAGTTTTTACAGTACTTGTCAATGCATCTTCTCAATATTTTCACTGTTTTCTGCAAACCATGCCATGAAGCAGAGTTCTATGGGTCTGTAGCCTGTTTTACTGGCAAGAGCTTCAACTTCTCTTATGAACTCCATGTCATTATAAACAGCCATCTTTCCTGCTTTTGCAAGTATTTCATTTATCACTTTTTTTACAATTTTATCAGGCATTACTGTGTCAATGCCACCCATCATCCTTAAATACTGATAAGTAATCAGTCCCACACCTTTGATTTTCCCGATTGGGTCATTTTTCCAGCCATCAAGGGATGAGTTTTTTGCCCATGTTCTCAATGATTCTTTATCGTTATTGGAAAGCTCTGAAAAGTATTTTGCTATCTCCTTTACCACATTCCAAGATCTTGAGTTTTTCCATATATGGAAAGCTTCTTTATAGTCAAAATGAACAAGACAAGACAGATTGCTAATCCTTCCTGTGTTTACAAATTCAGCTTCAAAGGCTCGAACTTTGGGCACCACAACTTGAAAGTAGTTAACTCCAACGGATGTGAATGCTGCATCAAGAATCATTAATGAAACATTTCCACTCCAGCGCTGAGAGTTTAAACAGCGATCACAAATTTTTTTTAATCCTTGAAAATCTTTTATTCGGCAACTGATTAATTTCTGTAAATACATTTTCTGAGCTTCTTTTTTAAGTTTTTCAACTAAATATCTATAAATTTCATATTTCCTCGTTGTTACGAATAAAGGGGAAGGTATATATCAAACTTTGTTCCCTTTCCTGGCTCAGATTCTACAAAAATAAATCCCTTTAACATTTGCACTATGTGATAAACTGTTGTCAATCCAAGACCTGAGCCCTTTTCTCCTTTTGTTGTAAAAAAAGGATCAAAGATTTTTTCTTTTGTTTCTTCATCCATTCCTATTCCAGTGTCCTGTATTGATAAACATATGTATTGTGTTGAAAGTTCTTTGATTCCAATAAGGCTTATAAATTTCTCAGGCATTTGTTTTGTTTTTGCCTGTATTTTTATTTCACCACCCTCTGGCATTGCATCCTGGGCATTTAAAACAAGGTTTGTAATAATCTTTTCTATGTCTGTCTTGTCTGCAAAACAGGGAAGAGGTTTTTCCTCAAAGTCCAAGATTAAACTAATGTTTTCTCTTAATGAAGCTTTGAGAAATGTAACCAGATTTTTTATCACATCTTTTAAATCTAAAACTTCGGGATTTCTTCCAAATTCTCTGGGAAATCCTAATATCTCTTTAATGCTCATTGATACAGAATCAACTATTGAAAGAAGCTTTTCCACATATGCCCTTGTCTGCTCAATATTTTCTGTTTGTAAAGCAAGCTGAGCAAAACCTTTTATTCCTGTAAGCATATTTTTTATCTCATGAGAATAAACAGATACAAGCTTTCTTATGGATTCCATCTTATGCGAAATTATTATCTGTTCTTCGTATTTTCTTAGTGTTGTTATATCTGTTAAAAATATTGCATAGCCATCCTCTTCGTTAATTCTCATTCCTCTTAAGCGAAAAATTTTTCCTTCAAATTTTATTTCTTTTAAATAGCTATTGTGAATTTCATAAAGGGATATCTGTGGAAATAGTTCAAAAATATTTCTTCCTTTTGCTGTCTTAAGTTGAGTATATTTTAAAAAAGATTCATTGCAATAAATGATTTTTCCTGAAAATTCTAAAACAGCAACTCCTACAGGAGAATGCTCAACAATATTAAATAGTTTTCTCAGTTCAATCTCAGCATTTTTCCTTATTGTAATGTCTCTTACAATCTGGACAGCTCCAATTATATCACAGGCTTCATCATAAATAGGATGAGCAGACATTCTTAGCCAAGCTCCTTTCCCATTGTAAAGCTTTGGGACGAATGTTTCTATTTCAACAGTCTCTTTTTTTGTGTTTAAGTTTTCTGGATAGTTGAGATCAGGATTAATAACATAATCAACTGGCATTGGTCTACGAAATCCATAAAAAGGAATCGCATACTCAAAATCACCTTTACCAACTATTTCACCTTCTTTGACTCCTGTAAGCTCCTCCATTGCCCTGTTCCATACTAAGACTTTTCCAGATAAATCAATGACAAAAACACCATCTGGCAGAAGCCTTATTATTCTTTTTAAAATGTTTTCTTTCACACTTTTACTCCTTTTATAGACTCTTAAGCTTTATTATAACATTATTTAAGTTTTCAACTTCTGTGATAATGCTTTCTAAATTATTGATTTTATAGATTTTTTTTGGGGGGGGTAAAAAATGTTTTTCCTGCCTTATTTAACAGAGGCAAAGAACTTAAAACTGCCATCAGGGAAATATTGTATTGAGCGAAGCGAAAGCAAGTTTTCTCTATCGGCAAATTTAGGAAGAAAAATTTAGTTGTATAGAAACGAAACTCAATCATAATAAATTCAAGAGGAGGATAGCCTCCTCCTGCTCCTGATAGAAATTTACTTCTTTCTTACAACCATTACTGGTCTGGCTGAAGTGCTTATTACCCTTTCTGTAACACTTCCCATGAAGAATTTTTCAATCCCTGTTCTTCCATATGTTCCCATAACTATTAATCCAACAGTGTTCTTGTTTGCTGTATCAATTATTTGCTCAAAAGGCTCTCCACGAGCAACAACTGTTTGAACTTTAACTCCTTCACGCTCAGCTGCTTCTTTAACAATCTTTACAGATTCTTCTGCATAAGGTATATTTTCATTCTTTTTCGCCACAGAAACAACTATCAGTTCACTGTTAAATCTTTTTGCTGCTCCTATTGCTTCTGCCGCAGCAATCTGACTGTAAACTGAACCATCAGTTGCTATAAGAATCTTATCAAAACTCAAAGTAGCACCTACTGGAACAACCAAAACCTTGCATGGAGCATTTCCAATTACTTTTTTACCTACTGCACCAAGCATAACACCTTTTTTACCAAGTATTATTAAGTCAACACTGTTTTTAATTGCCTCATCAATTATGTATTTGTATGGTTCAGGACCTGTATAGCTTATTGTCTCACATTTTACACCTGCTTTATTAGCTATTGTTTTGACTTCATCAAGTGCTGCATTTGCCCTTTTCTCAAGGGAATCTATTAATTGAGGCAGTGTTTCCACAAACTCTGCTGCAAAGATTGGCACTTCAGCAACACATATTGCGTAAACTGTGCTTCCGCATGGTTTTGCAAGCTCAACTGCTGCTTGTGCTGCAAATCTTGCTGCCTCTGAACCATCAGTTGCTACAAGAATTTTATCTACCTTTGTTAAAGGACATGCACCTATTGCCATTTTATACCTCCTTCTTAACTTTTGCTTTCTTTGTTGAAAGCCCTAAGCCTTCAAAAAGATAAAGAACTCCGAACCCGTACCACACAGTATACAGTATATAAAAGGCTAACAAGCCTGTTGCTACACCTGCTTTTTCTGAAATCTTAACAGCTTGAATTCCATAAAAATTATATGCAGGTTCGATTGCTGCGGTTGTAACCTTTTTTACAAATATAGCATCCTCAGCTTTTTTCTGAAGAGTTAGTCTCTTCTCTATAAGAGAAAAGGCATTGTGCCACTGTCTAAACATCTGTTTCATTTTTTCATCATCAGTTACATCGTATTTTTTCTTAATGTAGTCTCCATTATTATGATACATCTGATCAGAATCTTCCAGTGCTGCTGCCACAATTGCTCCAAGATCCGCCACAATATGAACTTTTGAGCCATCCACTTCAGCTTTAGCACCATTAATTGTAAATACTTTTGCTATTCTTTCAGCTCTCTTTTCTGCATCACCGGGTTTGTCAGTAGGTTTCTTTACATTGATTACTACATCAAGTATTTTACCTCTATATTTTTCTACATCCTTCTTTAGCTTAGGAATTTGATAACATGAACCCTTTGCAAGCTTGTTAAAAAGAGCATCACTGTATTCCAATCCATTCATTCCCTGTCCATATATTGGTGCAAAGATTAATATCAATACACCAACAAAGCTTATTAATAAAATCAATCCCCATGCTAAATGTTTTTTCTGTGCATTAGCCATATTAGACCTCCTCTCTAAAGGCTTTTAAATTCTTAAAGAAGCTTCCCAATACCCATACAGCAAATCCACCAATTGCTGCCCAAAATACAATGTTTCCGATGAGAATGATTATGTCACATACATCCTTTGATATTGCCCAAATATCAAGACTTCTAAGTTTGTCAGGAACAACGCTTGCTCTGTTGGCAAAACCAGCTAAAATTGTCAATACCCAGAATCCTCTTATTACCATTCCAGGAACAACCTTTGTTGTAAGTGCTCCAATTTGAATTCCAACAAGTGATCCAAGAAGCAGTCCCATTGCAAGTGTGTAAAATACATAACCATATATTGCGTACTGAGTTATTGAAGAGTATCCTGCTGTAAATATTATCTGGAGTATGTCAGTTCCAACTGTTGTTGGTGTTGATACTCCTAAGACATAAACAAAAAGAGGAAATGTAACAAAGCCACCACCAACTCCCATAACTGCTGCAAGAATTCCTACAACGAAACCACACATTGTAACAAAAAGCCAAGAGATCCTTCTTCCTCCAAAGTCTTCATCAAAGTAAATCATAGGAGGAATTTTAATCTTCTGAATATTAATTGCAAGCTGAGTTGTTGTCATAGGTCCACCATGGACATCACCACCTGTTTCGACACCTTTTTTACGAGCCTTGCTTAGCTTTATATAGTCTCT
>NZ_JBMFOO010000019.1:0-35783 GCF_049969575.1 Thermodesulfovibrio sp.
ATAGATTTTAAATGAGACAATTCGCTTAATTTATCTGTAGGCAATTTCAGGTTATGTTATAATTTTTTCTATGCAATACACTATTGACTCTATAGGAAGCATAAAAATCTGCCAGCCTGAGGAAGGTTATCGTTTCAGTGTAGATGCTTTGATTCTCGCTCATTTTGTTAATTTAAAAAGGGTCAAAAAAGCTTTGGATATTGGTGCAGGAACCGGAATAATTGGAATTATTCTGGCAAAAAAATATCCAGAAGCTTATGTTACAATGATAGAAATTCAGCCAGATCTTGCGGTGCTTGCTCGTATAAGCTCTAAATTAAACAATGTTGAAGATAGAGTCAGAATACTATGTGCTGATGCAAAAGAATTTAATGATTCCGGTTATGATTGTGTAATTTCAAATCCACCATTCAGAAGACCAGGAACAGGTAAGATGAGTCCTCTGGGAAAAAGGGCTCTGGCAAGGCATGAATTGAGTCTTACGGTTAAAGATATCTCCCAGGTGAGTCAGAGAGCATTAAAACATAGAGGTAGACTTTACATGATTCATCTGCCTGAAAGACTAACTGAAATTATTAAAATAATGGATAATTACTCTCTTGAGGTAAAAAGGGTTCGTTTTGTTCATTCAAAAATAAATGCAGAGGCAAAAATGGTTCTCATAGAAGCAGTCAAAGGAGGTAAGTCGGCTCTTAAAGTAGAACCTCCCCTTTTTATTTACAGGGAAGATGGAAAATATACAGAAGAAATGGAATTAATATACAAACTATGATTTACATCATAAATCCTGCCTGATTTCCTGTGATAGAATTAATAATTAAAAGATTTTGGAAATGGACAGTGGATTTCACGAAAATTTATTGAAGAACAGAAAGTTGCTAATAGCATGTCCCAAGCTTGATGATGCTGGTTTATGTATCGAAAAACTTGCAGAGGTTTTCAGGTTGAATGATATTAAATCCATAACTGTTTTAAGAATGATAGTTCCATGTTGTGGAGGATTAAACTGGATTGTAAAGGAGGCAATAAAAAGAGCTCAGGTAGAAATTCCAATGGAAGAGAAAATAGTGGACATAGAGGGTGTTTTAAGGATTTCCAAATAACTGCATTTTATTGTAAAATTTAGTCTATGCTTTTTTACATACTCAGGCGATTTTTCCTGATGATACCGATTCTCTTTGGTATCACTCTTATATGTTTTGTTGTAATAAATCTTGCACCAGGCTCACCTGCGAGCTTTACTGAAGAACTATCACCAAAGGCATCTCCTGAGGCAATGGAGGCTCTAAAAAAGCTTTACGGACTTGATAAACCACTTCATGAAAGATACCTTAACTGGCTTAAAATGGTTATTACACTGGATCTGGGAAAGAGTTTTGTTGATGGAAGGCCTGTTAAAGAGAAAATTAAAGAAAGACTTCCAATTACTGTCACCCTTAATTTGCTTTCTCTGCTTTTTATTCTTGTGGTCTCTATTCCAATTGGAGTTTTTTCAGCTTTGAAACCAGGAAGCCTCTTTGACAGAGCTCTTACAGTTTTTGTTTTTACAGGCTTTTCTGTTCCAACCTTCTGGATTGCTTTACTTGCTATGATTGTTTTTGGTGTAAATCTTGGTTGGCTTCCCATTTCTGGAATTCAGAGCGTCGGAGCTGAAACAATGCCATTTTATGAAAGACTCCTTGACTGGGCAAAACATCTTATTTTGCCAGTTACAATAATGTCCTTTGCAGGACTTGCTGGAATGTCCAGATATACACGTTCAAGCATGCTTGAAGTGCTGAGACAGGATTTTATAAGGACAGCAAGAGCAAAGGGCTTGCCTGAAAGAGTAGTGTTGATAAGACATGCTTTAAGAAATGCTCTTTTGCCAGTTGTAACGCTTTTAGGACTTGCAATTCCAGGACTTATTGGAGGAAGCGTTATTTTTGAAAGCATTTTTTCCATTCCAGGAATGGGACAGCTTTTTTATTCTTCTGCCATGGCAAGGGATTATCCAACAATAATGGGTATATTGCTGATCGGTGCATTATTGACATTGATTGGCAATCTTCTTGCCGACCTTGCATATTTTGTTATTGATCCAAGAATAAGGGTAAAACGGGATGTTTAAGCTGATACTGAAACGAATTTTAAGAAATAAACTGGCAGTTGGTGGTCTGATATTTATTTTTTTTGTATTTTTTATTGCAATTTTTGCTTCTCATGTTGCCCCATACGATCCATACAAAATTAATGTTTATCATGTTCTTGAACCACCATCAAAGGAGCATCTCTTTGGCACTGATGAGCTTGGACGGGATGTTTTTTCAAGAATAATATACGGTGCAAAAGTCTCTCTTAAAGTAGGATTTCTTGCAATGGGAATTGCTATTTTTACTGGAACAGTGCTCGGTTCAATTGCAGGATATTACGGAGGATGGATTGATACATTGATAATGAGAGTTGTTGATGTAATGCTTGCTTTTCCTACACTTTTTTTAATACTTGCTGTTGTTGCTGTGCTTGAGCCGAGCATTTACATAATTATGGTAGTAATAGGGCTTACAGGATGGATGGATGTGGCAAGACTTGTCCGGGCAGAGGTTTTGTCATTAAAGGAAAGAGAGTTTGTTCTTGCTGCAAGAGCAATTGGTGCAAGCTCTGGCAGAATTATCTTTAAGCATATACTTCCTAATGCAATCTATCCTGTTATTGTAGCTGCCACTTTCTCGGTTGGCGGAGCTATATTAATTGAAAGCGGTTTAAGCTTTCTTGGACTTGGAATCCAGCCGCCTGAGCCAAGCTGGGGAGGAATTTTAAGCATTGGTAAAGACTACATTACTGTTGCATGGTGGATGAGCCTGTTTCCTGGTTTAGCCATATTTTTAACAGTGCTGTCCTTTAATCTTCTTGGTGAAGCATTAAGAGATGCTCTTGATCCGAAGCATTGGACTGAGGATTAAATAGTTTGAACTGATAGGTAAAAATTAAAATATGGTTCTTCTTCTAATTCGTAACAGTCTGATTCAACAAGATGTTTTAAGAAGTTTATATGAGCAGTGTGTCCACCCTTTTCAATTATAAAATGTCCCTGAACTGGATAACCTAATAAAGACAGATCACCGATTGCATCAAGAATTTTATGTCTTACAAATTCATCTTTGAATCTGAGTTTTCCTCCTACAACACCTTTTTCATCAAGAACAAGAGCATTTTCCAATGAACCTCCACGAGCAAAACCGTTTTGAAGAAGATACTGTATGTCCTTTAAAAATCCAAAAGTCCTCGCAGGTGCTATTTCTTTGAGAAAATTTTGTTCATTGATTTCAATGGATAGAGATTGTGCTAAAATTAACGGATGTTCATAAAAAATTTTATAGGTTATCCTGAAGCCTTTGTGTGGTCTGGCAACGATCCGTGAACGTGACTCTTCGTAAATACAAGGCTTTGTTATTTTTAATGTAGGGATTGTTTTACCCTGTTTTGCAATGCCTGTTTTCATAATGAGTTTTACAAAATCCTGAGCACTTCCATCCATCACAGGGATTTCTGAACCATCTATCTCAATTATAAGATTGGTTATTCCAAAAACATAAAGCGTTGCAAGCAGATGCTCAACAGTTCTGACTTTTACTCCATCAATTCCTATTGTTGTTGCAAAAGATGTATCAATAACAAATGGAAGTTTTGCTTTAATTTGCAATCCTTTATCTGTTCTGTAAAAGATTATCCCTGTATCCCTTTGGGCAGGAATAAGCCTTATATTAATTCTTTTGCCAGTGTGTATTCCCACACCGGACAATGCAATTTCTGATTTTATAGTCTTCTGAAAAGGCATCAAGAAATAATATACAAAAAAAATGCCAGAAAAAAATTGCTGAAATTATTAGTTCAACCAGGATATTAATGTGGTAAAAATGAAACATTTATGGAAAAAATAAAACATTTACTTTGCTTGTCCACCAACAACTATCTCAGGAATTCTTACTGTTGGCATTCCATCTGTAACAGGAACTCCCTGAGAGTTTTTTCCACATGTGCCAATGGAAAATCCCAGATCATTGCCAACCATATCAATATTTTTTAGAATCTCCTGTCCAGTGCCAATCAATAATGCACCCCTTACAGGCTCTCCAATTATACCTTTTTCTATAAGATAACCCTCTTGAACTTCAAAAACAAACTCTCCAGTAACAGTGTTAACCTGCCCACCACCCATTTTTTTAACAAACAGCCCTTTATCAACTGAGCGAATTATTTCTTCTGGATAGTGTTTCCCAGGGGCAATAAAAGTATTGCTCATTCTTGGAATTGGATAATGCTCATAAGACTGTCTTCTGCCATTTCCTGTGGATTTTTTTCCTTCTTTTATTGCAGTGTATTTATCATAAAGATAATTAACGAGAACTCCATTTTCAACCAAAACTGTCCTCTGTGAAGGCGTTCCTTCGTCATCAAAAACATAGGACCCCCTCATATTGGGAAGAGTTGGATCGTCAATTACCGTAATTAATTCTGAAGCTATTTTTTGACCGATTCTGCCACTGTAAACTGAAAGTCCTTCCTGAACAAGGTCTGCTTCAAGTCCATGTCCTATTGCTTCATGTATCATTGTTCCACCTGCTTCAGAGGAAATTACAACAGGCATTCTTCCTCCTTGTATGCGTCTTGCCTTGAGCATCATTAAAGCTCTCTTTGTTGTCTTAAGTGAAATCTCTTCAGGTAGAATTTCCTCAAAAAGCTCAATTCCTTTAAATCCTCCTACTGCTTCATATCCTGTTTGAATAACTCCATTTTCATGGGTTACAACATGAATCAGAAAAAGCGTTTGAATTCTTTTTTCTTCCGAAAAAATTCCTTCTGAGCTGGCTATTTTAATTTTCTGAAAAGAATCAGCATATAACACTCTTACCTGTTTGACTTTTGAACTTTCTTTCCATGCCACTTCATTGGCTCTTTTTATAAAATTTATTTTCTGTGATATTTCAACATCTGCTGGATTGATTTTTATAAAAAATTGCATTGGAGGTTCAATTTTTTTCAGATTGATATGGTTACCATTATCCTTGCTTTTTAAAGAGGAGATTAACTCTTCAATACCATTTTTAGTTAAATCATTTGTGTAGGCATAAAAGGTTTTTCCTTCTTTGATTACTCTTACTCCCAGTCCTTTATCAAAAACTGAAGAGCATTTTTGAACTTTATTTTCTTCCATCTGAAGCTGATTTGTTATTTTTTCCTCAAGGAAAATATCAACATACTCTCCTTTTAACTTTCTTAATATGTCACTGAACAAATCCATAAATACCTCCTTAGAGTTTTCTCAAACCCGAGCACCCTCAAGTTGCAAGGAATCTCTTTATTTCTTATAATAGCATATAAAGGTTTGAATTTTGATAAAATGTTGTGGTATTCTTTAATTTATGTCGCAGGATTACAAGAATACTCTTAATTTACCGCAGACAGGATTCCCTATGAAGGCAAATCTTGCTGAAAGGGAGCCTGCAATTTTAAAATTCTGGAAAGAAAATAGGATATACGAGAAACTTCAGGACAAAAACAGGGCTTCTGGTGGAAGATGCTTCATTCTTCATGATGGACCTCCCTATGCTAATGGGCATATTCATATCGGGCATGCGTTAAACAAAATTCTCAAAGACATAATTGTTAAATATCATTCAATGCTCGGGCAGTACTGTCCTTTTGTTCCTGGATGGGATTGTCATGGTCTGCCAATTGAGCTACAGGTAGATAAATCACTGGGAAAAGAAAAAGAAAATATTGATATTTTTAAAAAACGGCAGCTCTGCAGGGCTTACGCTGAGAAATTTATAAATATTCAAAGGGATGAGTTTATCCGTCTTGGAGTTTTTGGTTACTGGGACACCCCTTACATAACTATGTCCAATGACTATGAAGCCACAATTGTAAGAGAGTTTCTTACCTTTTTTAAAAATGGTTATGTTTATCGTGGCAAAAAGCCTGTTTACTGGTGCCCTTCCTGCGTAACAGCACTGGCTGATGCAGAAGTTGAGTATGCTGATAAGGAGTCTCCATCAATATTTGTAGCTTTTGAAGTTATTGATAAAGAGAAGTTGTCAGTTAAAGAATCTCCAGTGTATATAGTAATATGGACAACAACTCCCTGGACTTTACCTGCAAATCTGGCATTAGCTGTTCATCCAGATTTTGATTATGTTGGAGTTAAAAGTTCAAAAGGTGTGCTTATAATAGTTAAAGAAGCAATTAAGAATTTAAAAGACAAAGTTGATGTAGATGAGACACCTCTTTTTGAAATTAAAGGTAGAGATCTTGAAGGAATAAAAGCTAAGCATCCTTTCATAGATAGAGTTTCAAAAGTGGTAGTGGCTGATTTTGTTGAAATAGGCGAAGGCACTGGTGTGGTTCATATAGCACCAGGACATGGAGAGGAAGACTATGAAGTTGGTTTAAAATACGGACTTGACATTTACGCTCCTGTTGATGATAGAGGAAGATTCACAGAGGATGTTCCTTATTTTGCAGGGGAAAATGTTTTTAAAGCAAACAGAGCAATAATAGAGCATATGAAGAAAAATAACTCACTTCTATGGGAAGGCAGTATTAAGCATTCTTATCCCCATTGCTGGCGGTGTAAAAAACCAATTATTTTCAGGGCAACAACTCAGTGGTTTATTTCAATGAGCCATGGCGAACTTCGTAAGAGGGCTCTTGCAGAGATAGACAAAGTCAGATGGATTCCTTCATGGGGTAGAGATAGAATTTATTCTATGGTAGAAAAAAGACCAGATTGGTGTCTTTCCCGCCAGAGAGCATGGGGCGTGCCGATTACATTATTTGTCTGTAAAAAATGCGGATATATAATAAATGATGAAAATTTATTTGACAAAATTTGTAGTCTTGTTGAAATGGAAGGCTCTGATGTATGGTTTAAACTCAACCTTGAAGATTTAATGCCCGGGTATAGCTGTCCAGAATGTGGTTCAAAGGATTTTCAAAAAGAAAAAGACATTCTTGATGTATGGTTTGACTCTGGAGTAAGTCATGCAGCAGTTCTTGAAAGAAATCCTCTGCTAAGCTGGCCAGCTGATATGTATCTTGAAGGAAGTGACCAGCACAGGGGATGGTTTCAGAGTTCATTAATTGCTTCACTTGGGAACAAAGGAAGAGCACCTTATAGAATTGTTCTTACCCATGGATTTACAGTTGATGGGCAGGGAAGAAAGATGTCCAAATCTCTTGGAAATGTAATAGCTCCACAGGAAATTATAAAAAGTAACGGAGCTGATATTGTAAGATTATGGGTTTCTGCAGAAGATTATAGAGATGATATAAAACTTTCCCAGGAAATTCTTTCAAGACTTACAGAGGCTTACAGAAAAATAAGAAACACATTGAGATATCTTCTTGGAAATATCCATGACTACGATGGTAAAGATTATTCAGACTGTCTTCTTGAAATAGACAGATGGGCAATGATGAGGCTTCAAAAACTAATTAAAAAAGTGAGAGCTGCTTATGAAAATTTTGAATTTCATCAAGTTTTTCATGCAGTTCATAATTTCTGTGTTACTGATATGAGTGCCTTTTACCTTGATATTTTAAAGGACAGGCTTTATACATTTAAATCTGACTCATCAGAAAGAAGGGCAGCTCAATGGGTTTTGTATAATATTGCAGAGTCTCTTATTAAATTAATTGCTCCAATTCTTTCATTTACAGCAGAAGAGGCATGGCAACATCTTCCTTTCAGGAAAACAGAAAGTGTATTTTTAGAAAAAATGCCAGAAGTTAAGGAAAATTTCATTGATGAAGAGCTTCAATTGAAATGGGAAAAACTGATTGAGATAAGGGATGAGGTTAATAAAGCTCTTGAGATCGCAAGACAGGAAAAATTTATAGGAAACTCTCTTGAGGCAAAGGTGGTGCTTTCTGTTAATGAAAAATTAAAGAGCTTTTTAGAACCTTACTATTCGTTTTTACCGACTTTATTTATTGTCTCCCAGGTGCAATTAATAGACTCTCAGGATACTGAATTTACCGTTACAATAGAAAAAGCTGAAGGAGCTAAATGTCAGCGCTGCTGGAATTATTCTGCCATGGTTGGAAAGCTTGAAATTCCTGATGTATGTCCAAGATGTTATCATGTCCTTAAAAATTCATAAAGCATTGATTTTGATTTTTCTTGTTGTTTTCTTTGATCAGCTTACAAAGTATCTTGCTATTAAGTTTTTAGCTCCACGGGGAGTAATTAAGCTTTTACCTTTTTTTAATCTTGTTTATGTTGAAAACACAGGCACAGCCTTTGGAATGTTTAAATTTTTAGGTGCAGGATTTTTTATTGTAATCGCTTTATTTGCTATAGTATTTCTTATTTATATGTATTTCAAGGATTCTCAAAACTGGTTGATTTACTCACTTATAATTGCAGGAGCTTCAGGAAATATTCTTGACAGGCTTATTTATGGTTATGTTATAGATTTCATAGACCTTCATCTGAAAAATCTTCATTGGCCAGCTTTTAATGTGGCGGATTCAGCTATAAGCATAGGAATTGTTCTTTTTCTTTACAAGAGCCTGAAAAAATGAGGATTTTTACCTACTCAGAGGAAGAAACAAAAATTCTTGGTAAAATGCTCGGAAGTTTTGCACAGAAACAGGGAATAAAAGTTATAGCTCTTTATGGAGAAATGGGAGCTGGTAAAACTATTTTGACAAAAGGAATTGCTTCATCATTTGGTATAGAGGAAAAAGATATAGCAAGCTCAAGTTTTGTAATAGTTTCTCATTATCCAGAAGCAGACTTCTGTCATATTGACCTTTACAGGCTTGACAATGTAAAAAATGAAGATATTGATTTATGGGAATACTTTGAAGTTTGTACCTGTGTAATAGAGTGGGCTCAGAGACTCAGTGATTTGCCTGAAAATGCTTTAAAGATTAAAATAGATTTAGTTGATGAGACAACAAGAGTTTTTGAGATGGAGATTTAAATGTTTAAAAAACTTTCAATTCTTTACAAGGAAAATGATAATTCAGCCATTGAAACAGCCATTAAAGTTCAGGATTGGCTGAAAAATAGAGGCGCTGAATGCATAGTTTTCCATTCTGTTGGAGTTTTTTCCAGTTTTAATCATTCTGAAATAATGGCAATTCAAAGTTCTGATGCAGTTGTTGTTCTTGGTGGAGATGGAACAATGCTCAGTGCTTCCAGACTTATTGGAGGGAAAAAAATTCCCATAATTGGAATAAACATGGGAAGGCTCGGATTTATAACAGAAATTCCAAAAACTGATTTATTTAATTCCCTGGAGCAGATATTTTCAGGAGATTATGAGATAGAAGAAAGAAGCATGATAAATGCTCAGGTTCTGAGAGATGAACACATAGTCAATGAGTATCTTGGACTTAATGACATTGTAATTGGTAAAGGTATAATGGCAAAGATTTCAGACTTTGGTTTAATCATAAACAATATATATGTTTCCACAATAAAGGCTGATGGAATAATAATTTCTACACCAACAGGTTCAACAGCCTATAATCTCTCAGCAGGAGGTCCTATTCTGTATCCCACATTAAAAGGCTTAGTATTCACAACAATATGCCCCCATACATTGACTGTTAGACCTATTGTTCTACCAGACGATTTTGTAATTGATGTGGTGATTTCTTCGCATGTTAGAGACATATTTTTAACAGTAGATGGACAGATTGGTTTGCCTTTGCAGAAAAATGATAAAGTTAGATGCAGGATAGCTGATGAAAAAACTTATCTTATTGCACCTCCAAGGAGAAATTATTTCAGAGTTTTAAGAGAGAAGCTGAGATGGGGCGAAAGATAGACAATATAGTTGATATCCTGAATTTTTATAAAAATCTTGGCTTTAAAGATCTACCAGGGCAGTTTGTTCAATCTTTGTTGGAGCAGTTTTCTGAAGAAGCATTTCCAGCGAACTATGATGAATCTTCAGAACATGGACAGTTAGCCATTGAGAAATTGAATGACGAAATCAGACAATGTAAAAAATGTCCTTTGAGCAATTCAAGAAAAAATCCTGTATGTGGTGAGGGTTCTATTAATGCAAAACTAATGTTTGTTGGTGAAGCACCAGGAGTTGATGAGGATTTGCAGGGCAGACCTTTTGTTGGTGAGGCAGGTAAACTTTTAACAAGCTTAATAGAAAAAATGGGATTTAACAGAAAAGATGTTTATATAACTAATACTGTAAAATGTCATCCTCCAATGAATAGAGATCCTTTAGAAAGTGAAATTTTAGCGTGTTTTGATTATCTAAAAAGAGAGATAGAAATAGTTTCTCCTCAAGTAATTATGTGTCTTGGCAGAGTGGCAACCTATACATTAATGGGTATGGATGGAAAACTAAAGGATTTGCATATATCTAGAATAAGAGGAAAAGTTTTCTTTTACAATCAAATTCCTGTTATCCCCACATTTCATCCAGCTTATTTACTTAGAAACAGAAAAGATAAATGGCTTACATGGCAGGATGCACAGGAAGCTTTAAGGAGGATTAAATGAAGGTTTTATGGGCACCATGGAGAATTGAATACATACTTGGACAGAAAGAAAAGAGATGCATATTCTGTGACAAACCAAAAGAAGACAGAGACAGAGATAACCTGATTCTTTACAGAGGCAAGCTTTCTTTTATTATTATGAATAAATACCCTTATAACTCAGGACATCTTATGGTTGTGCCATACAGACATGTTCATACTCTTGAAGAACTGAATACAGAGGAACTCACAGAGTGTATGATTCTTACTGTTAAATGTTTGAAATGTCTTAAAAAGGTAATGCATCCTGATGGATTTAATATAGGACTTAATATAGGAGTTGTAGCATCTGCAAGCATTGATGAGCATCTTCACTGGCACATTGTTCCCAGATGGGCAGGAGATGTGGGATTTATGACCATACTTGAGGATGTGCGGGTAGTACCAGAGCATATCCTTGTAACCTATGACAAACTCTATCCATGTTTCAAGGAGGAAGAATAAATGCAGATAGAAGACAAAATCAGAAAAGCCTATGAAGATTCAATCAGGGTTAAGGAGCAATTTTTCAGAGAAAATATAAAGCTGATTAAAGAAGTTGCTGAAATTATTGCAAAAACTCTTAATGAGGGCAGTAAAATTTTAATTTTCGGTAATGGTGGAAGTGCCACAGATGCCTCACACATTGCTGCAGAGTTTGTTAACAGATTTAAAAGAGAAAGGCCAGGACTTCCAGCAATTGCTTTAAATACAGATATGGCTGTGATTACAGCAATAGCTAATGATTATGATTATTCTGAAGTTTTTTCAAAGCAGATTAAAGCATTGGGAACCTCAGGGGATATAGCAATCGGAATAAGCACATCTGGCTCATCAAGGAATGTTATTAAAGCAGTTGAGGTAGCTAAAAAAAGAGGACTTAAGACAATTGCCTTTACAAGCATAAGAGGTGAAAAACTGATTTCAAAAGTTGATTACGCTTTTGCTGTTCCGTCAGAGGATACTCCAAGAATTCAGGAAACTCATATTACTCTTGGTCACATTCTGTGCGAACTTGTGGAAGATATATTATTTGAGCTTCCAGCAACTAAAAAGAAAGTGAAATAATGATAGTCATAGGTATTGACCCTGGCAGCAGACATTTTGGCTATGGAATAGTGGATACTTCAGCGGGGACTGGAGCAATTCAAAATTCAAATTTCAGAATTCAAAGTTCAAACTCCAATGACATAAGATTAATCCATGCTGACACTATAAATATTTCTCACAATGTAAGCCTGCCAGAAAGACTTAAATTTATTTATGAATCTCTGTTAGAGGTAATTGAAAAATACAGTCCCTATGAGATGGCTGTAGAGAAAATATTTGCAGGTAAAAAAATTCCTTCTTCCTTTGTTCTTGGATATACTCGGGCGATAGCTTTTTTAGTTGCAGCTCAAAAGCAAATTTCTGTTTATGAATATAGCTCTACTGAGATAAAAAAAGCTCTTACAGGATATGGAAGAGCTCACAAGGCTCAGGTCAAAAGCATGGTACATAATTTTTTAAGCATTGATAAAAAAATTTCCTATGACTGTGCTGATGCTCTGGCTGTAGCAATATGCCATATTCATTCAAGGAAGCTTTTAAAAGTGTTAAAATAAATAAATGCTTGACTTTATAAAAGGTAAAGCTGTTACAGTTAAACCTGACAGAGTTGTTATTCAAACAGGCGGTCTTGGTTATTCAGTAAAAATACCAGTTAGAATTGCCAGATACATTAATACAGGCGAGGAAATTCAGATTTACACTTCTTTGATTTTAAAGGAAGAACTTGTAGAGATTTATGGATTTTTAGATAGCTCTGAAAGGGATCTGTTTCAGGAATTGATAAAAATTTCTGGTATTGGTCCAAAAATGGCAATAAACATTCTTTCAACCTATGATAAAGAAACTCTTTATAAAACCATTGAGCAGCAAGACATAAAATCACTGAGTAAGATTCCAGGAATTGGTAAAAAAACTGCTCAGCGAATTTTTCTTGAATTGAAAGGAGTGCTGCCTTCTTTAACATATGAAAAAGATCAGAAATATGAAGATGTTTTATCAGCTCTGGTAAATCTTGGATATAAAAGATTGCAGGCAAAGGAAGTTCTTGATAAAATTTATGATAATGAAAAAGACGAAGCAACAATAATCAGAGAGTCCTTGAGCATCTTAGCAGGGAAAGATGGAAAATAATGAAATTTTAGATATAACACTCAGACCAAGAACATTAAAGGAATTCATAGGTCAGAAAAAAATCAAAGACAATATAGAAGTTTTTATTAAAGCAGCTCTTATAAGGCAGGAACCTCTTGATCATGTTCTTTTCTGCGGTCCTCCTGGACTTGGAAAAACAACTCTTGCAACAGTGATAGCAAATGAACTGGGTGTTAACATTAAAAGCACATCCGGTCCTGTTCTTGAAAGAGCAGGGGATGTGGCTGCAATTCTTACAAATCTGTCTGATAGAGACATTTTATTTATTGATGAAATTCACAGGCTTCCAAGAGTTGTTGAGGAAATACTTTATCCTGCAATGGAAGACTTCACCCTTGATATAATTATTGGGCAGGGACCTTCTGCTCGTTCAATAAAGATAAATCTTCCAAGATTTACACTTATTGGAGCTACAACAAGAACAGGCTTGATTACATCTCCTTTGAGAGACAGATTTGGTGTTGTATTCAGGCTTGAGTTTTATAATCCTGAGGAGCTTAAAGAGATTGTACAAAGATCAGCAAAAATTTTGGGAATTTCCATAAATGAAGATGCTGCAATGGAGATTGCAAGAAGGTCTCGTGGAACTCCAAGAGTGGCAAACAGACTGCTTAAAAGAATAAGAGATTTTGCGCAGGTTCAGGATAAAGAAATAATAGATTTAGATATAGCAAAACAGGCTCTTACAGCAATGGATGTTGATAATTACGGACTTGACGAGATGGATAGAAAAATTTTGTTGACGATAATTGAAAAATTTAATGGTGGTCCAGCAGGAATTGAGTCAATTGCAGCTTCTTTAAGAGAAGACAAGGATACAATTGAAGATGTTTATGAACCCTATCTAATGCAGGAAGGATTCATTGAGAGAACAGCAAGGGGGAGGGTGGCTACCCGACTTGCTTATGAGGTTTTAAAAAGAAAGGTTCCTGAGAGGTTGTTTTGATGAAAATACTGCTTCATACATGTTGCAGCAATTGTGCTATTTATCCTTTGGAGGTTCTTACAAATAAAGGATTTGATGTAATTTTATTCTGGTATAACCCAAATATCCATCCCTATACTGAATACAGAGCAAGAATTGATTCTTTAAAAAAGCTTGAACAGCTCTGGAGCCTTAAAGTTATTTATGATGACAATTACAGAGAATTTTACAAGTTCTTAAGAGCTGTGGTAGGGAAAGAAAAAGAAAGATGTGAAATATGTTATAAAATGAGACTTGAAAGGACAGCTGAAAAAGCTAAAGAACTTGGAATTGAAAACTTTACAACCACTTTGCTGGTAAGTCCATATCAAAAATTTGATAAAATAATAGAGATTGGAATTGAGATAGGCAAAGACAACACTGTTAATTTTATTTCTGAGGACTTTACAGAAGGATTCAGAAAAGCGATGAAAACAGCAGCAGAGCTTGAACTTTACAGGCAAAAATATTGTGGGTGCATATATTCAGAGGCTGAGAGATATTTAAAAAGGATAGATTATGAATGAGATTGGAAAGTTTTTAATTCTTGTTGGAATAATAACAGTGGTAATAGGTTTAATTCTGATGCTGGCTGGGAAAATTCCTTTCATTGGAAGACTTCCAGGTGATATTGTAATTGAGAAAAGAAACTTTGTGTTTTACTTTCCCTTAGGCACATCAATACTTTTAAGCATTATCCTCAGTTTAATATTTTACCTTTTAAGCAAAAGATGACCATGAAGAGAGTAATTTTATCAATTCTGATTACATTGTTCTTTACTGTTCAGGTCTATGGAATGGATAAAAACGAGAATTCTTTTATAAGAGTTCTTATAGGAGATAGAAGACCTGCTTTGAATGATTTAAAAAAAATGAAGAAAGTTTCAGCAAAAACAATTATAGATGGTTCAACCTATTCTGGAGAAATTGAGATATGGAAAGGGTCTGAAGGATATTTTTTGATAAATGTTGTTCAGCTTGAAGACTATGTAAAAGGAGTGGTGGCATCAGAAGTTGGAATTGACTGGCCAGAGGAAGCTTTAAAAGCACAGGCTGTTTTGGCAAGAACCTATGCGGTGGCGCACATTATCAGAAACAGAACTAAAAATTTTTACGATGTTACATCTTCAGTGTTTCATCAGGTTTACAGAGAAGATGAAGAAAAAGAAGAAGTGAAAAAAGCTGTTAATGATACAAAAGGTCAAATACTTACCTATCAGGGCGAACCTGTAATGGCTTTTTATCATGCATGCAGTGTAGGACAAACTGAAGATCCTCAAGAGGTTTTTGGAAGACAGTATCCTTATTTGAAGCCTGTAAAAGTTCCTTCAACCCCTTCACCTTATACCTTTTGGGAAAAAAAGATTTCTTTCAATACTCTTAAAAGTGTTTTATCAATGGGTAAAATATCTGATGTTAAAATATTGAATTATACATCTACTGGAAGGGTAAAAGAGATTGAATTCAGTGATGGAAAAAATAAGAAATTAATAAAAGCCACTGAATTAAGAAGACTTCTTCACTGGACAGCTCTTCCAAGCACAATGATTAAGTCTATTAGAGTTGAAGAGGATGGAGTTGTTTTTGAAGGAAGCGGATATGGTCATGGAGTAGGGATGTGTCAGTGGTGTGCTTTTCAGATGGCACAAGAAGGAAAAAATTATAAAGAAATACTTCAGTATTTCTATCCCGGGACAGAAATAATAACAATCAATGAAAATAACTGAACTCGATTATTCTTTACCAGTAGATCTAATTGCCCAGTATCCTTTGCCAGAAAGAGATAAAGCTCGTTTAATGGTTTTACACAAACAAACAGGACAGATAGAGCATAAAATTTTTTCTGAAATCGTAGAATATTTTTCCAGAGGTGATATGCTTATCATCAATAATACAAAGGTAATTCCTGCAAGAGTTATCGGGAAAAAACCAACAGGAGGCAAAATAGAAATTCTTCTTGTTAAGCAAAAAAAAGTTTCCCATGATTGTGTAATCTGGGAAGTAATGACAAAGTCAGGATATGAAGGTGAGGTTCTTATTGATGAAGTTAAAGCCGAAATCAAAACTAATTGTGATGGAAAACAGATTGTTTTCAGGATGAGTCCTCAGGATGTAAAAAAACTTATAGATAAAAAGGGTTTTATGCCTTTACCTCCCTACATTAAAAGAAAACCTGAGGATTCTGACAGACATTACTATCAAACAGTTTTTGCAAAGGCGAATGGTTCTATCGCAGCACCTACAGCAGGGCTTCACTTTACAGAGGAACTTCTTAAACACATTGAAAATAAAGGTGTTAAACTGAGAGAGATAACTCTTCATGTGGGAGTTGGAACTTTTAAACCAATTAAAGTGGAAAACTTAAAGGAACATACAATGGATGCTGAATATTTTGAAATACAAAGAGCTCTTGTAGAAGAAGTAAATTTAGTTAAAAAGGAGGGAAAAAAAATTTTTGCAGTAGGCACTACAACAACAAGAGCCCTGGAAGGTTATGCTTCTGGAAAATACGAAGATATGGGCTCTGATGAGCATAAAATAAAAGGTAGCACAGATATTTTTATTTATCCAGGGTATAATTTTAAAATTGTGGATGCTTTAATTACAAACTTTCATTTGCCAAAATCAACTCCTCTTGCTCTTGTTTATGCGTTTTGTGATATTGATAAGGTTAAAAAAGCCTATAAAGAAGCCATAGAAAAGGGGTATAGATTTTTTTCCTATGGTGATGCTATGTTAATCATATGAAACAAAAAAGTGAGGAACTTTTAGTGATAAATAAAAAGATATTTTTCTTGATATTATTTGGAATTGCTGTGCTTGGAATTATTGTTGGGTATGTTATTGGATATATTACAACTCCAGTAAAGGAAATTTATGTTAGCAAGGCGGACAATTCTGAAAAAACTGTGTTATCAACCACTGTAGGAACAGCCTTTGCAAAAAAACAGGAAGACTCTACTGCAAAGACTGAAGTCAAGCAGGAACAACAAGTCCAGCAAACTAATGAAAAAGATAAATTAAAACCAGAGATTGAAATAGCACAAAATACTGTGCAGACTAAACAGGTTGAGACAAAGAGTCAAACTTCAGAACAAAAGGTTAAAAAGCAGGATTTTGAAAAACCTGTAAAGTCAATTAAATATAAAACTCATAAACAAATTTTTTATACAATTCAGGTTGGCGCTTTTTCAGATATAGTAAATGTTCAAGAATTACAGAAAAGACTTAAAGAAAGAGGGTATGAAAGCTTTCTTGTAAAAGAGGATTTGTATAAAGTGAGAATAGGTAAATACAAAAAATTTTCTCAAGCAAAAAAACTCTCCCAGGAATTGCATTCTAAGGGATTTGAAAATTTTATACTTAAAATACCTTATAAAGGAGGCAAGCCATAGCACGCATATTAGAGCTTGATGAAGAAAGAGAATATCCCTTCATTCATGGAGGTCTGGACAAAATATTCACTCTTATAGAAGAGGCATTGAATGTTACTTTAAGTGTGAGAGGAAACAAATTGATTATTCAGGGTGAAAATGAAGGAGATATTGAAAGAGCTGAAAAAATAATAGAAGATATAAGAGCTGTCAACAGGGAAGGTTATATAATTAAGCCCGAAGATGTTATGCATTCTATTCAAGAGCTTAAGGAAGGTAAACCTGTCTCAATAATCAGTCTTTTCAAAGGCGGAATTGCTGTTCCTTCCAAAAAAAGAGTTATTATTCCTAAAACACCAACTCAAAAAGAATACATGGAAGCAATGCTCAAGTATGACATTGTTTTTGGAATAGGACCTGCAGGAACAGGAAAAACCTATCTTGCCATGGCAATGGCAATTCATTTTTTGCTTACAAGACAGGTATCAAGAATAGTGCTTGTAAGACCAGCTGTTGAAGCAGGAGAAAAATTGGGATTTCTACCAGGAGCTATTGAAGAAAAGGTAAGCCCTTATCTACGGCCTCTTTATGATGCTCTTTATGACATGCTTGACCTTGACAAGGCATCAAAGCTCATTGAAAAAGGTGCCATTGAAATCGCACCTCTTGCATTTATGAGAGGAAGAACCCTTAATGATGCTTTTATAATTCTTGATGAAGCTCAAAATACAACCACAGAGCAGATGAAAATGTATCTTACAAGACTTGGTTTTGGTTCAAAAACTGTGATAACAGGGGATATTACTCAGATAGACCTTCCACCTCAGAAAGTATCAGGATTGGTAGAAGCATTGAAAATTCTGAAAGATATTGAAGGAATAAAGATTATTTATTTCACTGAAAAAGATGTTGTCAGGCATAGACTTGTTCAGGAAATCATAAAAGCTTATGAAAAACATGAAAGACACGCCACCACTTAAGCCTGTTACTCCTGACAGGTCATATTTAAGAAAATTTATTGAAAAATTTAAATCTTCCCAGAATGGAAAAGACAAAAAGATATTTATTGAAAGACAAGCATTACTTTTTCTTATTGGTTTATCTGTTTTAACTGCCTTTTTACTTCATGATTTCAAATCAGAGACTTCCTTTTTAGGAAGCCTGATTCTTGTTATGCTTCTTGTTGTTTTTTTCTATAGAGATCTTCTTAGATATAAGCCTGCTTATATTAAAAAGAAAAAAATGAAGGCATTACTTGGAATTCTTACGATTTTTACATTAGTTATTGCAAGAGTATTTGATCATGTATTTTCAGTGTTTTCTAAGGGATTAGGAATTGAAGGTTTGGGTTTGCATACCCTTGGCATACCTTTTGCTTTAGGTCCTGCATTGGTGGTATTATTGTTTGATTTCCATACAGCTATTACATTTTCTTTAGTTCTCAGTTTTATGGCAGGGATATGGGTGAAAATACCTTTAATACCTATTTATGTTTTTATTGGCTCTCTCATTGGTGCTTTTGCTCTTCTCAGATGTAAAAAAAGAACTGACATAATAAATGCTGGAATATACATAGCAATAGCTAATACAGTTAGTTCAATCTCTATTCTTCTTATAATGAGAGATGTTAGTTTTTCTAAGATTTATTTTTCCTCTGTTTTTTCAGTTATCAATGGATTGACAGTATCAGCAATGTGTTTTCTTTGTTTGCCTGCTATAGAAAGATTTTTTCATGTGACAACTCCTTTAAGTTTTATTGAACTGCTGGATATTGATCATCCTTTAATGAAACAGCTTTCGGTTGAAGCTCCAGGAACTTATCATCACAGTATGATAGTTGGCTGTCTTGCAGAGGCTGCAGCTGAGGTTGTAGGAGTTAATCCTTTGCTGGCAAAGGTTGCTTCTTATTACCATGATATAGGCAAAATAAGAATGCCAGAGTATTTTGTAGAGAATCAGACAGGATGTGTAAGTAAACATGAAAAGCTTAATCCTCATCTGAGTAGTATGATTATAATTTCGCATGTAAAGGATGGAGTTGAGCTTGCAGAAGAGTATAATCTACCTGAAATTATAAAAGATGTAATCCAGCAACATCATGGAACTGCTCTTGTTACATATTTTTATCAAAAAGCATTAAAAGAGATGGAAACTCCTCCATCTGAACAGGATTATAGATATCCAGGACCAAAACCACAAACAAAGCTTGCAGCTTTAGTAATGCTTGCAGATGCTGTGGAGGCAGCTTCAAGAACTCTTGATGATCCAACACCTGCGAGAATTTCAGGACTTGTAGATAAAATCGTAAAAAACATATTTATTGACGGACAGCTTGATGAATGTGAAATAACTTTAAAAGACCTAAGCGAGATTAAAAAGAAGTTTGAATACATCCTTACAGGAATATTTCACAGAAGAATTTCCTATCCAGAGCCTTTGAAAGAAAAGACTTTATGAGAGTTATTGTGGAAGTCATCAACAGTCAGAGAAAATTTAAAGTTTCAATAAAAAAGCTAAAGCAGAGCACTAAAAAAATTTTTCAATTTTTATATGACGATAAAAACAAAAATCTGCTCAAAATAATGGAAAAGAATTCAACTTCTCTGATAATCTCTATAATAGTTGTTGGCAGTAGAAAAATGAGAGAGCTTAATTTTCAATACAGGGGCAAAAATTCTACTACTGATGTTCTGTCTTTCCCTTATTTAGATAAAGAGCCTTCAGGTAGCTTATTTCTCGGAGAAATCATAATTGATCCAGAAAAAGTCTCATCTCAGGCAAACCAATACGGTCTTCAATTTTCGCATGAACTTGACAGAATTCTTGTTCATGGTATTCTTCATCTGATAGGTTATGACCATGAACGCTCAGCCTGCGAAGCAAGAAGAATGCGCAAGATTGAGGAAAAAATTTTAACCCATCTACAATCCTAATTCCTCTGGTGTTCCAATTCTTCCAAGCACACCAGTTGCAGCAGCCGTAGCTGGAGAACTCAGGTAAACCTCACTTTCAGGATGTCCCATTCTACCAACAAAGTTTCTGTTTGTGGTAGCTATTGCTTTTTCTCCTTTTGCAAGAATTCCCATGTGTCCACCAAGACATGGTCCGCAGGTTGGAGGTGATACAACAGCCTGAGCTTCTATAAAGATTTCTATTAAACCTTCTTTTAATGCATCCATATAGATTTTTTGAGTTGCAGGAATTATTATCATCCGGACTTCAGGATGCACTTTTCTTCCTTTAAGTATTTGTGCTGCCTCTCTCAGGTCTTCAAGCCTTCCATTTGTGCACGAGCCTATTACAACCTGATCAATTTTTATGTGAGTGAGTTGCTGTGCTGGTTTAACATTTGAGGGAAGATGAGGACAGGCAACCATTGGTGGAATCTTTGAGCAATCATATTCTTTTATCTCTGCATAAATTGCGTCAGGGTCTGAGCTATAGAATTTATAAGTTCTTTTTGCTCGTTCTTTTACATATTCCTCTGTAATTTTATCAGGCGCAATAATTCCAGCCTTTGCACCTGCTTCAATTGCCATGTTACACATTGTAAACCTTCCAGACATTGGCATTCTATCAATAACCTCACCTGTGAATTCCATTGCCATGTAAGAGGCTCCATCAACTCCGATGTCTCCAATTGTATAAAGAATTAAATCCTTTCCACTTACCCAGGGCTGAAGCTTTCCATAGTAGATAAATTTGATTGTTTCAGGTACTTTAAACCAGCACTCACCGGTTGCCATTGCAACAGCTGCATCTGTTGAGCCAACACCTGTTGCAAAAGCACCCAGAGCTCCATAGGTGCACGTGTGGCTATCTGCACCAATTACAAGGTCGCCAGGAAGCACAAGTCCTTGTTCAGGTAAAAGAGCATGTTCAATGCCAACTCTTCCAATTTCAAAGTAATGTTTTATTTTGTATTTGTAGGCAAATTCTCTAAGCATTTTGCACTGCTCTGCAGCCTTTATATCCTTCTGTGGAGTAAAATGATCTGGCACCAGAGCAATTTTTTCTTTATTAAAGACATCTTTTACTTCGAGTTTTTCAAACTCTTTTATGGCAATTGGTGCTGTGATATCATTGGCAAGGACAAGGTCAACCTTTGCATTAATTATTTCTCCCGCAGAGACCTCTTTTTTTCCTGCATGCTCTGCAAGAATTTTTTCAGCTATTGTCATTCCCATGATAACTCCTCCGAGAAATTTTTTCATTTCGAGCCTGCCAAGCAGGCGAGGAATCTCCTTCACACTTTCATGCAAAACAGAAAAATTTAAGTAAAATTTATTATTGCATAAAGGGTTGAAAATAATCAAAAATATGAAATGGATGAAATAAGAGATACCCTTGAACGGTTGTATAATTCCTTTAATTTTGAAACTGCTATCCAGAAAGACCCGATAAGATTCCCAAAAAGATACAGAGAACCTTTAGACATAGAAATAGCAGGGATTATTTCATCTTCCTTTGCCTACGGAAGCATACAATGTTTCTGCAATTTTCTTGAAGGACTTTTTAATATTATGGGAGAACATCCCTCGGAATTCATACTTGATTTTCAACCATCTTATATCCTTAAAAAGTTTTCAATTAAGTACAGATTCAGTGATGTGGATGATATAGTTGCCTATCTTTTTATTATTCAAAAGTTACTTAAAAATTCTCCGTCAAATTCTCTGGAATACTATTTTCAAGGAGAAAACACTATTCTGAAAATTTCAAATTTTGTTAAATGGGCATGCACAGTGAATTTGACCCCTGTTTATGGGAAAAATATTAAATCTCCTGGTTTACTTCATCTTTTACCAGATCCTCTGAAAGGCAGTCCCTGCAAAAGAATCAATCTTTTTGTCCGATGGATGGTCAGAAATCAAGACATTGATTTTGGCTTGTGGAAGAGCATAAAGCCTTCAGAGTTAATTATCCCTCTTGATGTTCATGTGTTGAGGGTCTCAAAAAGAATAGGACTAACACAGAAAAGCTCTCAGAGTATGAAAACTGCTTTGGAAATTACAGAAAAGTTAAAGAGGATCAATCCTACAGATCCTTTAAAATACGATTTTGTCCTCTGTCATGGAGATATCAATAAGTTGATTTAATAACAGCTTTCAGTAAAGAAACTGACCATGAAATCTGTTCAATCAGTTCTTCCTCAGTAGGCATTCTTTTTTCTTTGTAACATTGATTTGCAATTTTTATTGCTGAATTTGCAATTTTTGAAATTTCATTTTTTAAATTCTCTGTGTTTGAGATTTTTATTTCTTTTAATGCTTTATTGAGTTTTTCTTCTGTTTGAGGTTTACCAATATAGGAATCAAAGGCTTCATCAAACTTTATATGGTATTCTTTATTAAAAGCTCCTTCATCAATATATATTTTCCCATCACTTGCTGATGAGTCTGAATAAGGAAAATTGTGCAGCGGCTGAGAAAGATCTCCGATGTAGTGAGCAATTGTTACGAGATAGTACTCATAAGAAAGCCTATTATCTGGTTTAGTTTTATCAAGAGATTTCATTTTCTCATAAAGGTTGACAATTTTCCAGTAAAGAACCCCTGCCTGATGAGGTAGAAGAATTTTTATTGTTCTCCCATCAATATTCACTGTTACTTCTTTAACAGCATATTTATCAATGTATTCAGGCGTTACAACCGTATTTGGTGCAGCATTATGATAATGCATTGGAGCAAGAAGCTCATAGTTTTCATCGCGGATTATGTCTGGCATACATGCTGCTTCAGGAATTCTTATACCTGCTTTTTGAGCAATATAGGCATGGGTTTTACAATCCCATGCATTTGCATAGGAATAAAAAATAAGGATGAGAAGAAAAATCGTATAATTTATAATTCTTCTCATCCTCATCAGCTTTCTCCTCCTATAATTTATACTGAAGCTGCCATCTTATGAATGTGGCATTTCTTGCTTTATCTGAATAAAAGTTACCAGGTTCAAAATACTCAAGCTGAAGCATTCCATCAAGATTTTTTGTGAATTTGTAGTTTGTGATAAATGCCCACAGATCACCACGATTTTTTCCATCATTGGAAAACATTATTGAAGGTAAATCACTTGTTTTTTCATCCGCCCAGAGATGTTGATATGAGAGCTTTATGCTTAAATCCTTAATTGGTTTCAGCAATAAATTTGTAACTACTGCTTTTAGATTTGTCCAGTAACCAGGAATTGGTCCACCCTTGTTAGAGGTTTCAGGTACTAATGTATAAATCAAAAGCTCATTCCACTGGGGTGCTCTTGAAAAAAGCGGATCAAAGCCTTCATCTTTGTCTTTTGTTCCTGTTTTATCACCTGAAAGATAAACATAACCAACTTCTACAGTAGGAATTACAGGACAGCTGGAAAATGTATATCCAGCAAAGGCATAGCCACCAAGCCCGCTTCTTTTAGTTCCATCTTGATATTTTCCATATTGTTTTGCAAGCTCGCCTCTTAAGGAGAAATCACTTATTTTAAATACTGCTCTCATTCCAAAAGTGTTAATATGGCTTTCTTTTATTACATCATAAGCATCTTCCTTTTTGTAGATATAATAAGGTTCAACATTTAGCCATTCAAATATTTTATTTCTTCCATAAATCCAGAAGCCTTTTTCATTTGAGGCAGCGAGCCTTTTTTTGTGATTGATGTAAAGACCACCTGAAGCTTTATCATAGTAGGCAGGATGAATACTTGGTAAATACTGATCTGTTTTAGGATTTGAAACATAAACTAAGTCAATTGAATTATCAGGAGCAATATTTATAGTTGCTTTTATAGCGTTAAAATAAAAAGTTCTTGAGCCATCAGCCGGAGTGCCATCAAGAATAAGAAATCCTTCGCCATACATGTCTTTACCGAGAAAATCCTGCCTTCCAATTCTGAAGTTTACAGGTAAATCAAAAGGTTTTTTAATGTCAATATAGAGATTATCAATTATAACTTCATCCTGATCCAATCTTTTCCTGTTTGTTTCATTATCAAGAGTTAAGCGATATGGACCAGTGTAATACTTTGGCTCTGTTGCTAATCTTATGTAAGCTCCAAAGTTATCATTAAGTTTTACATTATCCCATAACTGAATACGCAGTCTGAAAAAGTTTCTGTCAGGTTGCTTGTTTGGCATTGTTCCGAGGTCAACAACATTGTCCCATATCTCCTGTCTTAGCCTAACAGATGCACCAGGTTCATTTTCAATGGCAAAGGAGACTTGAAAAAAAAACTGATTAAAAAAACAAAGCTTAATAAAACTCTTAAAAACTGATTCATAATCACCTCCAATAAAAATTTAGAAAATGAAAAAAATTATAACATATTTTTTTTTATTTGTTGTAAAATTTAAAAAAACATTTTTGGAGGTGTTCCATGAAAGAAGAAGAGATCATTGAGATTCTTAAAAAAGAAAACGAAGAGTTTCGCAAGCTTTATGAGGAACACAGACACCTTGATAGCATTCTTGATGAAATGAACAAAAAGCCTTATTTAACTCCAGAAGAAGAAATCGAGAAAAAAAGAATGCAGAAAGAGAAACTTTATAAGAAAGATAAAATGGCTGAAATGATAAGACAATATAAAGCTAAATTGCAAAGGGAGGCAACCCAGTGAGAAGTGACATAGTTAAAAAAGGTCTTGAAAGAACTCCTCATCGCGCACTTCTTTATGCAACAGGAATTCCTCGTTCTGAAATGAATAAACCATTTATTGGTGTAGCTACAAGTTTCACAGATATAATACCTGGCCATATTTCAATGAATGAACTCTCAAGATTTATAGAAAAAGGGATTCATACAAGAGGGGGCTATCCATTTTTCTTTGGTATTCCAGGTATCTGTGATGGGATTGCTATGGGTCATAAGGGAATGAAGTATTCTTTGCCATCGAGGGAGTTAATTGCGGATATGATTGAATGTATTGTAGAAGCCCATCAATTTGATGGTATTGTGCTTCTTACAAACTGTGATAAGATTACACCTGGAATGCTTATGGCTGCTGCAAGGCTTGACATTCCAGCAATAGTTCTTACAGCAGGACCAATGCTTGCAGGATACTACAAAGGTCAAAGAAGAAATCTTACTTCTGACACTTTTGAAGCAGTTGGAAAGTTTAAAAAGGGAGTTTTAACAGAACAAGACCTCCAGGCTCTTGAACTTTGTGCCTGTCCTACTGCGGGTTCATGTCAGGGGATGTATACAGCAAATACTATGGCTTGTGTTACTGAGGCTATGGGAATGAGCCTTCCAGGAGTAGCTGCTACTCCAGCTGTTATGTCTGAAAAGAGAAGGCTTGCCTTTGAAACTGGAGTAAAAATTGTTGAACTCGTAAAAAAGAAATTAACCGCAAGAAAGATACTTACAAAAGAAGCTTTTTATAATGCTATTACAATTGATATGGCACTTGGTGGTTCTACAAATACTGTTTTACATATAAAAGCAGTGGCGCATGAAGCAGGAATAGAGCTTCCTCTTGAGATTTTTGACGAAATTAGCAAAAAAACTCCTCACATTGTAAATATAATTCCTTCGGGACAGCATTATATGGAAGACCTTTACAGAGCTGGTGGAATTCCAGCTGTGCTTCAAAGACTTAAAGATAAAATTTTTTCAAATCCAACAGTTTCTGGTTTTGATATAAAAGAAATTGCAGAGAAAGCTCAGATCTACGATGAAGATGTAATTAGACCAATTGAAAAGGCCTATCATAAAGAGGGAGGAATAGCAATTCTTAAAGGAAATCTTGCGCCAGATGGAGCTGTAGTTAAGCAAACTGCTGTTTCTCCAAAAATGCTTCGTTTTGAAGGAACAGCTTGCTGTTTTGATTCAGAAGAAGAAGCTATGAACGCAATTCTTGATGGAAAAATAAAAGAAGGAGATGTCATTATAATAAGATATGAAGGCCCATCTGGCGGTCCTGGAATGAGGGAAATGCTTTCTCCAACAAGTGCAATCACTGGAATGGGACTTAATGAATCAGTTGCTTTAATTACAGATGGAAGATTTTCAGGTGGAACCCGTGGTCCCTGTATTGGTCATGTCTCACCAGAAGCTGCTCGTGGTGGTCCAATTGCTCTGGTTAAGGATGGTGATAGAATTTTGATTGATATACCAAACAGAAAACTCGATATTATGGTTTCAGAAAGTGAGTTAAAAAAGAGGAGCAAGGATTGGAAGCCAAGAAAGTCAAAAATAAAAAGAGGATATCTTTCAAGATATGCTCATATGGTTAGCTCTGCTGATAAAGGTGCAATAATGCAGGAGCACTTGAATAAAGTCTAAATTTTTTTGTATCTTAAATATAGCCGGAGTGGCGGAACTGGTAGACGCAAGGGACTTAAAATCCCTCGGAGGGCGACCTCCGTACGAGTTCGAGTCTCGTCTCCGGCATTTTTTATGTGGAGGCACTCCAGATGATTAGAAAAGCAGTCTTGCCAGTAGCAGGCCTTGGAACAAGATTCCTTCCAGCAACAAAGGCTTCTCCAAAAGAAATGCTTCCGGTAGTTGACAAACCTCTTATTCAGTATGCAGTTGAAGAAGCTGTGAGAGTAGGGATTGAGGAGTTTATCTTTATTACAGGTAAGCACAAAAGAGCAATTGAAGACCATTTTGACAAGGCTTATGAATTAGAAGAAAGGCTTAAATCTGCAGGGAAATATGAACTTCTTGAAAAAATTAACTGTTTTGAAAATCTTAATTTTGCCTTTATAAGACAAAAAGAACCAAAAGGACTCGGAGATGCCATTTTATGTGCTAAGCCTTTTGTTAAAGTGGAACCTTTTGTAGTGATTTTAAGTGATGATTTGATAGATCCTGAGTACTCTGTTCTTGATGAAATGATAAAAATTTATAAAGACAAGAAAGCTCCAGTAATAGCTCTTGAAGAGGTTTCTTTAAATGAAGTTTCAAGATATGGTATAGTTTCAGGCAAACAAACAGACGGATTTTATATTATCAATGATTTGGTAGAAAAACCAGAGCCTCAAAATGCTCCATCCTCTCTTGCAATAATTGGCAGGTATATTTTAACTCCTCAGATATTTAAACATCTTGAAAATTTACAGCCAGGTAAAAGCGGAGAGATTCAATTAACTGATGCTTTAAGATCCCTTTTAGAGGAAACGCAAATATACGGTTGTATAATTAAAGGTAAGAGATATGATGCTGGAGAAAAGCTTGGTTATTTAAAAACGATAGTAGAATTTGCTTTAAAAGACAGGGAAATCTCTTGCCAATTTATAAATTTTCTGAAAGAAAAGCTTTCAACCATCGAAAATCATTAAAAATTTTTTAAAAAATATCAAAAATTCTTGAAAAACTGTTAAAATTAACTAAAGATTAAAAAAGTTTTTTCAGGGGGTAGAAATGGACGAAATAAAAAAAGAAAACAAAGAAAAAAATGATGAAAAACAGGACAATAAAGAGATAGAGATTCCACATGAACTTCCAATTTTAGCTGTCAGAGATATAGTAATTTTCCCATATATGATAATTCCTCTTTTTGTGGGAAGAGATATCTCTGTTAAAGCTGTGGAACATGCATTGAATACCAACAGGCTTATTCTTTTGCTAACCCAGAAGGACTTCAATGTTGAAATTCCGGAACCTTCAGACCTTTACAGTATTGGAACAGTCTGCATGATTATGAGAATGCTGAGGCTACCAGATGGAAGATTAAAAATTCTTGTTCAGGGACTTTCTAAGGCAAAAGCAGTAGAGTTTTCTCAACAAGAAGGTTTTTACCTTGCGAAAATAGAAAAAATTGAAGACATTCAGATAAAAGAGTTTACACTTGAACATGAAGCACTGGTAAGAACTGTGAAAGAGCAGCTTGAAAAAGCTATCTCACTTGGTAAAAATATACCACCTGATGCCATGGTAATAATTGAAAATATTGATGAACCTGGAAGACTTGCTGACCTGATTGCTTCAAATTTAGGATTAAAAAGCTCTGAAGCTCAGCAAATACTTGAGATTACCGATCCTTTTGATAGATTGAATAAGATAAGAGAAATTCTTAACAGAGAGATTCAACTCCTTACAATTCAACAGAAAATTAAGAAAGAAGCAAGGGATGAAATAGATAAGACGCAGAGGGAGTATTTTTTGAGAGAACAGCTTAAGGCAATTCAGAAGGAGCTTGGAGATATTGATGAAAAGGCTGAAGAGATAAATGAATTCAGAAGAAAGATTGAAGAAGCAAAAATGCCTGAAAAGGTTAAAGAAGAAGCCGAGAAACAACTAAAAAGACTTGAAAGAATGCATCCTGAAGCAGCTGAATCAGCGGTGGTGCGCACATATCTTGAATGGCTTACAGAATTGCCATGGTCTCGTTCAACAGAAGACAGGCTTGATATAAAAGCTGCAAAGGAAGTTCTTGATAAAGACCATTATGATCTTGAAAAGGTTAAAGAAAGAATTCTTGAATATTTAAGCGTAAGAAAACTAAAAG
Source organism: Thermodesulfovibrio sp. (assembly GCF_049969575.1). Lineage (NCBI taxonomy): Bacteria > Pseudomonadati > Nitrospirota > Thermodesulfovibrionia > Thermodesulfovibrionales > Thermodesulfovibrionaceae > Thermodesulfovibrio > Thermodesulfovibrio sp. The sequence goes on from NZ_JBMFOO010000019.1 coordinate 28,519, forward strand.
AAAAAATGAAAGGACCAATTCTCTGCTTTATAGGTCCTCCCGGAGTTGGTAAAACCTCCTTAGGCCGTTCAATTGCAAGGGCTTTAGGTAGAGAATTTGTTAGAATTTCTCTTGGTGGTGTAAGAGATGAAGCTGAGATAAGGGGCCACAGAAGAACCTATGTGGGTGCTCTTCCAGGTAGAATAATTCAGGGTATAAGGCAGGCAGGAACAAATAATCCTGTGTTTATGCTTGATGAAATAGACAAACTGGGAATGGACTTCAGAGGTGATCCTTCATCAGCTCTTCTGGAAGTCCTTGATCCTGAACAGAATAACAGCTTTGTTGACCACTATCTTGCTGTTCCCTTTGATTTAAGCAATGTTATGTTTATCTGCACAGGTAACATAGCTGATACAATTCCATCTGCATTAAGAGACAGAATGGAGATAATATATCTTTCAGGATACACTGAAGAAGAAAAGCTCCAAATTGCAAAAAAATATCTAATTCCAAAACAGCTTGAAGAACACGGACTTAACTCTTCAATTTTAAAAATTAGTGATAAAGCAATAAGATACATTATTACTCATTATACAAGAGAGGCAGGAGTCAGAAATCTTGAAAGAGAAATAGCAAATCTCTGTAGAAAAGTGGCTAAATTTATTGCAGAAGGCAAAACTAAGAAGTTTTACATAACACCTAAGAAGGTATCGAAATTTCTTGGTGCACCCAAGTATCTTCCTGAAGAGGAACTCAAAAAAGAAGAGGTTGGAGTTGCAACAGGTCTTGCATGGACAGAGGCAGGTGGAGATGTTATATATGTTGAGGCAACAATTATGAAAGGCAAGGGGAATCTTATTCTTACAGGACAGCTTGGAGATGTGATGAAAGAGTCTGCACAGGCTGCATTGAGCTATGTTAAATCAAAAGCTAAAGAGCTCAAGATTGATGAAAAAATTTTTAGCACTATGGATTTACATATCCATGTTCCTGCAGGTGCTATTCCAAAGGATGGTCCTTCAGCAGGAATTACAATGGCTTCAGCAATTGCCTCAGTTTTCACTGGAAAACCTTTGAGAAAGGATGTTGCCATGACAGGTGAAATTACTTTAAGGGGTAGAGTTCTTCCCATTGGGGGCCTTAAGGAGAAGGTGCTTGCAGCTAAGAGAATGGGCATAAAAACAGTCATTATACCAAAGAGAAACAAAAAAGACCTTGAAGAGCTGCCAAAATATGTGAAAGAAGGAATGAAGTTTATTCTTGTTGAGTCAATGGATGAGGTTTTAAAGCATGTTTTTTCAAAGGTTAAAGTAAAGGCTAAAACTCAGAAAATAGCAGCTAAATCTAAATGAAAAAAGATGAACTTGGACTTATTAAGTATATAAGGGAGAGGTTTTCCTTTCCTGAAGGAACAGGAATAGGCGATGATGCTGCGGTTTTGAATTTTAAACAGTCTGCATTGCTTACAACGGATTTGATGATTGAGGATGTTCATTTTGACCTTAGCTATACTTCCTTTTATCATCTTGGATTTAAAATTGTTTCTGTTAATGTAAGTGATATTTATGCAATGGGTGGTGATTTTAAGGCTTTTTTATTTTCTGCAGGCATTCCAGAAACCTTATCTGAGGAGGATTTTAAAGAGCTATTTGATGGCATACAGGATGCATTAAGGCATTACAGAGGATTTTTAGTTGGAGGTGATCTTTCAAGGAGCGAGAAGGTTGTTCTTTCAGGTTTTGCAGTGGGAGAGGCTGAAAAGCCTGTTTTAAGAAAAGGCGCTGAGCCTGAAGATTTAATTTTCATAACATCATCTCTTGGACTTTCACAAGCAGGTTTAAATCTTTTAAAAAGCCTTTCTGATGATAAAAGGAAAGTTATTAAATCAATGAAAGATTTCAAAAAACATCCTGACATTATAGAAATTGAAGGCACAAATGAACTTTTACAGAGACATCTAATGCCAGTTGCAAGAAACCCTGAAAAATTCAAAGATATTGCAAAGGCAATGATGGATATAAGTGACGGCTTACTCATTGATTTACACAGACTCTGTGAAGAAAACAATGTGGGTGCTGAGATATATCTTGAAAAAATTCCAAAACATCCAGCAGTAATAAAGGTTGCAGAGTATTTAAATATTGACGCAATAAAGCTCATTTTATCTGGTGGGGAGGACTATGAGCTTTTAGTTATCTCTGACAGAAAGGATGCTCAGGAGTTCGGCTTAATTCAAGTGGGAAGAATAGTTGAAGAAAAAGGCCTCTATCTTATACACCCTGATAAAGGTAAAATCCCTGCAAAACCAGAAGGTTGGCAACATTTCTGAAATGAAAAAATTTACAGTAATCACACTTGGATGTCCTAAAAACACTGTTGATTCAAGACATTTAATAGAGGAACTAACAGCAGAAGGATTTTTATATGTGGAGGAGTTTAAAAAAGCAGATTTTGTTTTTATCAACACCTGCTGTTTTATAAATGATGCAAAAGAGGAATCAATTGACGAAATCTTAACAGTAGCGAAGTGTAAAGAGCATAGAAAGCTTATTGTAATTGGTTGTCTTTCCAAAAGATACAAAAATGAACTTAAAAAAGAAATACCAGAAATTGATGCTTTATTTGGAGTAAATGAGACAGCCTCTATTATTAGTTTCATGAGGCAGTTTAAGAATTCTGACAGTTATTCCTTGATCTGTGCTTATACTATGGAACCACCAAGTTACAGATATATTAAAATTGCCGACGGCTGTAGTCGTAGATGCAGTTTTTGTGTTATTCCTTCAATAAGAGGTCCTTTTAAAAGCAGAGAACCTGAAAAAATATTAAAAGAAGCCGAGGGTTTTGTTTCCTCTGGAATAAAAGAGTTGATTATTGTTGCTCAGGATATTACCCAGTACGGCAAAGAATTGAAGGGATACAATTTAGTAAGTCTTCTTAAGGATTTATGCTCAATTAATGGAGATTTTTGGATTAGACTTCTTTACCTTTATCCTACTGATGTTGATGAGGCTATAATCCAAACAGTGGCAGAAAATGATAAAATTGTTAATTATCTTGATATACCAATGCAACACAGTGAAGAAAGAATACTGAGGCTTATGGGCAGAAGGGGAACAAAGAAGGAGTATTTTAAAAAAATAAGGCAAATCAGGGAAGCAATACCGGGAGTAACATTGAGAAGCACTTTTATTGTTGGATTTCCCACTGAAACAGAAGATGAGTTTCAGAGACTCGTTGATTTTATTGAAGAAGTTCAGTTTGACCGTCTTGGAGTTTTTAAATACTCAAGAGAAGAAGGAACGGTAGCTTACAATTTAAAAGGGCAGATTCCTGAAAGTGTAAAAAATAGAAGATTTGATGAGATAATGACAAGGCAGGCTTTAATATCCCTTGAAAAAAATCGCGCCCTTGTGGGGAAAAAATATGATGCCTTGATAGACTATATTGATGCAGATCTTGCCCTTGCAAGACTTTACTGCCATGCACCAGAGATTGATGGTGTGGTAATATTAGAGAATGTGTCAGAGTTAAAAGCAGCAGATAAAGTAAAGGTTTTGATCACCGAAGCCTATGAATATGACCTTAAAGGAGTTATTGTTAAGTGAAAAAATATATTACTCCGTTGATTCTTTTTTGTGCTACTGTTTTAACAACACTTTTTGCAGGAGCTCTTCAACAGGGAATTAATCTGCTTAAAGAACCTTTCAGAATCTGGGAGGGTTATCCTTTTTCATTAAGTATAATAACAATTTTGCTTGGACACGAGATGGGTCATTACTTTGCTTCAAAGGCTCACAGAACAAAGGCAACACTGCCATATTTTATTCCTGCACCTTCAATAATTGGCACCTTTGGTGCTTTTATAAAGATGAAATCACCAATACTAACAAGAAAAGCACTAATTGATATTGGAGCAGCAGGACCTTTAGTAGGATTTTTCTTATCTGTAGCTGCTTGCATAATCGGGCTTAGAATGTCAAAAATTATTCCTCTTACTCGAGGAGGAGAAGACTTTTTTGTGCTTGGTGATTCTATACTTTTCTCTTTACTTGTTAAACTCATTTTAGGAGACATTCCAGCTGGATATGATGTTGTTTTAAGCCCTGTTGCTTTTGCTGGATGGATCGGGCTTTTTGTAACTTCCATGAATCTTTTGCCTGTTGGACAGCTTGATGGAGGCCATATTGCTTATGCTTTGTTTGGTAGATTTCATTCTTACATTTCAAGAACGGTTATTTTTTTGATTGCTTTTTTGGGAATTTTTTACTGGTATGGATGGCTTGTGTGGGCATTGCTTCTTCTTTTTTTAGGTTTGGATCATCCTCCAGTACTGTTCTGGGAAAATAGACTTTCTTTAAGCAGACGAATAATTGGGGGAGTGGCATTTTTAATTTTTATTTTTACTTTTGTTCCTGCACCTTTTAAGTTTTAAATGATGAAACACTACATTGACTGGCGTAAAGTAAAAAAACCTCTTGAATTTGAAAACATTACAGTTGAAATTGGGTTTGGCTCAGGTGATTTTTTAATAAAGATGGCAAAGGAAAATCCAGAAGAAATATTTTTTGGTATTGAAAAGTCATGGATACCAGTTAATAAACTTTTAAAAAAATGCAGCAGTCATAGCATCAATAATGTTTTTTGCACAAAGCTTGATGCTTATTGGGCAATCCAGCTTTTATTTAAGGATAAAGCTATAAAAAAAATATTTATGAACTATCCAGATCCCTGGTTTAAAAAGTCCCACGCTGAAAGAAGGCTTACAAAAATGGAAAATCTTTATCTTTATGCAAAAAAATTGATTTCCTCTGGTGAAGTTAAAATAAGAACTGATGATTATTCCTTTGTTGAGTTTACATTGCAAGAAGCGGCTTTTTTAAACTGTTTTTCTATAAATGTTTCAAATCCCTCAATAGATGAACCTTTAACAAAGTATGAAAAAAGATGGCTATCAATGGGTAAAAATATATGGGATATTGTTCTTAAAAAAGAAAAAGAACCTATCACATTGAAAATCAGTGAAATAAAGGAGGTGACTGAGTTGTATCCAGTAAAGGTTTCAGCAGATAGAGTAGATGTGGAGCTCATAGCCAATAAGGAATTTAAAATTGAAGATGCACTTTATATAAAATGTTTTTCTGTATGGGAAAGGGGACAGGATTATGCTTTGGAGGTTTTACTCAGTGAGAATGAGTTTTTACAGAGTTTTATTGTCACTGTAAAGAAAAAGAATGATTATTTTATAATAGATGTGTCTAAATTTAGTGAAGTTTTGAAAACAGAGGGGATACAAAAGGCTTTAAAATTTTTAGGTAAAATTATTGGAAAGGAGAAATTATGAAAAAGAAGATTCTTGTATGTGTTCAAAAGGATATTAAAAATACTGTTAACTGGGCTTTGAAGGACCTTTCTGAAGTATCATTACAATATTTTGACCATGTTTATCAAATTGAAAAGCTTTTTGAATCAGATATAAATTTTTGTGCAATGATAATCGACTCTCAGATTGATGGTGAAAGCACAATCCCTTTTTTAGAGAAAATCAGGGATAAATCAAAAATTAAAATTCTTTTGATAATTTCAGCTGATACTGCTAAACAGGAAATAGTAAAGCTTATTCAGGATAAAATTGTTGACAACATTATTCTAAGACCCTTTAATGCGAATCAAATAGTTGATGCAGTGGCAAAATTATGCGGCATTCATAGAGCTACGGAAAAACCCTGGTATATGTATACAAAACCTGAATAAATTTGATATAATTTTTCCTATGGAAAAGCAGGATTTTGAAGCAAGATTTGAAGAAGCAAATTTAATGCTCAGGTATAAAGAATTTGAAGAAGCTTGCAAAATATATAGTGAGCTAATTAAGGAAAACTCTAATTTACCTGAACTTCATAACAATTACGGGCTCGCTCTTTTTTATCTCAGTAAATTTGAAGAAGCAATAGAAGAATTTAAAAAAGCCATTGAAATTAAGAAAGATTTTGCTTTACCATATGCAAATATAGGGCTTGTCTACCTCAATAAAGAAGAGTATGAAAAAGCTATAGAGTACTTTTTAAAAGCCCTTGAATTTGACCATGAAAATCCAGAAACTCATTATAATCTTGCAGTAACTTATTACAGAATTGATAGAAAACTCGATGCTTTAAATCATTACGAAGCTTTTATAAAATATTCAGGCGATGATTATTCAAAATTAAAGGAAAGTGTACAGAGGATTATTGCACAAATTAAAGAGACTCTTCAAATAGCTTAATGTGTTCAAGAATAAATTTTTGAACTATCATGGAAGCTTTCGATATCTCTTTTAAACTTAGAAGTTCAGCTCTATCAGTAACTATATTACTAATGCTTCTTATTTCAATGCAAGGAATTTTATAAATCTCACAGACCTTTGCCACTGCTGCGCCTTCCATGTTTTCGCATATGCCATTGAAGTTTTTTTCAAGAAATATAGCTCTTTCAAGATTTCCTGTGCAGGATGAAACAGTAAGAAATGTTCCTTTTGGAAGGGTTTTTAAAAAATGAGGCACATAAAGAAGAATTTCTTCAGAATTCAAAAAAATAAACGAATCTATATTTGCATTACAATTTCTTAACAGTCCTTCATCAGCAAAGATTTCTTTTTCTGCTACTACAATACTTCCTATATCAAGTCCAGAGGAAGGATAGGCACCTCCTATGCCTGAAACAATAGTTCCTTTTATGGAGAATTTTTCAAAACAAATTACAGAAGCTAAAGTTGCCGAAGTTTTTCCAATGCCTGAAATACATAAGAGTAAATCAACATCTTTTATTTTGCCTTTAATAAAGGATACAGTCTTTATTGAAAAAAACTGCTTATTGCTTAAACTGTTAATAATTAATTCACATTCTTTTTCAGTGGCAAAAAATAGAGCTATCAATTTATGCTGCTTCAAGAGCTTTCAGTCTTTCTTCAAAATCTTTCATTCTTTGGGATAAAGCTTTTCTTTCTTCAAGTAAGTCCTTTAAAACTCCTGCGAGATAGTCATTTTGTTTAAGGAGAAAGTCAAAGTCATACATTTTTAACTTTACCTTTATATCTTCTAAATCACTGTGAACTTCTAACATGGAAAACCTGAGAGCTTCTCTTAGTTTTTCAAGTGTATTGGTAAATCTCTGCTCCATGCTCATCAGGTCAGCCTTTGTAGCCATCTCTTTCTTAATTTCTTCCACATCATTTTTAAGCATAGTTACATCATTTTTGAGCGTGGTTACATCATTTTTAAGGGTATTCACATCATTTTTAAGCA
>NZ_JBMFOO010000020.1:0-33944 GCF_049969575.1 Thermodesulfovibrio sp.
AAAATCTGAGATCTTGTCCAGGACAAAAATTTATTAGCTTAAGGCTCTACAAAATGTGGTTTGACAAAAAAAAATCAATTAAGGTATTTTCAAAATTGCTGGATGTAAGGGAAGAGGGGTGAGAATCCCCCGCTGCCCCGCAGCCGTGTTGGGAACGAAAGCCCATTTAAGCCACTGGAGATAGCTCTGGGAAGGCGGGCAAGTAGGTTAGTTAGCCCAGAGTCGGAAGACCTATCCAGCCTGAAAGCCTTTGGCTTTCAGAATACCTCGTGGGAGGAATTAAATGACCGTTAAAACTACTGTCTTTGGCTATCCCAGGATTGGTCCTCAGAGAGAGCTTAAAAAAGCGTTAGAGCACTACTGGAGTGGAAAAATCTCTCAAAGGGAGCTAATTGAAGAGGCTGAAAAATTAATCATCAATAATGCAAATACCATTGCCCTGCATGGAATTGACATTATTCCATCTAATGAGTTTTCCCTTTATGATTTTATCCTTGATCTTTCCTTCATGTTTAATGTTATTCCCAAAAGATTCAAAAAAATTGAAGACCCTCTGGAAAGATACTTTGCAATAGCAAGAGGTTCAGCAGATGCTCCTGCTTCAGAGATGACAAAGTGGTTTAACACAAACTATCACTACATTGTTCCTGAAATTGAATCTGATACTGAGTTTGAACTCAGGGAAAACAAAGCCTTAAAAGAGTTTGAACTTCTGAAAAATAATCTTAACCTTAAAACAAAACCTGTGATAGTTGGTCCCTTTACCTATCTTTACTGTGCCAAAGTAAAAAATTATACTTATTTCTCTGACAGTATAGTTTCAGTTTACAGAAGACTTCTTAAAGAGCTTGAAGAATCTGATGTTGAGGAAGTCCAGATTGACGAGCCTGCAATGGTTCTTGAATTAGACAATGATGTTCAGACAATCATAAATTGTTACAGAAAAATCACTACCGGGCTCAGTAAAATAAAAGTCTATGTCCAAACTTACTATGAATCTTTATCACAGTATGAAAAAATAGTTTATGAACTACCAGTTCATGGCATTGGATTTGATTTTGTTGAGGGGAAGGAGAATCTTGAGAACATATTAAAATTTGGCTTTCCAGAGGATAAAACATTAATTGCAGGAGTTGTCTCTGGAAGAGATCCATGGAAGACAGACTTTAAAGAAGCATTGAAACTCATTGAGACTCTTACAAAGTTTACGAAACATATAATTCTTTCCAACTCCTGTCCTCTCATGCATCTTCCAGTGACTGTGAAAAATGAAAGTCTGCCTGAAGAAATCCTCCGCCTGTTAAGCTTTGCAAATGAAAGGCTTGAGGAGCTTACAATCCTTAAAACAGCAATAAATGAAGGTAAAGAGCCTCCAGAGCAGAATTTATCCATGAAATTTACTAATCCTGAAGTTCAGAAAAAAATCTCTCAGATTGATGAAAATGCTCTTTGCAGAAAACCCTCTTTCAGTGAACGATATGAAAAACAGATGGAAATTCTCAAACTTCCTCTTTTTCCAACGACCACAATAGGAAGCTTTCCTCAAACCGCTGAGCTGAGAAAAGTAAGGGCAGATTATAAAGCAGGAAGAATCTCTTTTGAGGAGTATGAATCCTTTATCAACAATGAAATCAAAAGGGCAATTGAGATTCAGCACGACATTGGACTTGATGTTTTAGTTCATGGAGAGTTTGAAAGAACAGATATGGTTGAGTTCTTTGCAGAGAAGCTTCAGGGATTTGCCATAACAAAAAATGGATGGGTTCAATCCTATGGCTCAAGATGTGTAAGACCACCAATAATTTATGGCGATGTATGGAGAGAAAAACCCTTGACTCTGAAAGAAACACTTTATGCCCAGTCTCTCACTGAAAAGCCAGTGAAAGGCATTCTTACTGGACCTGTTACAATACTTCAGTGGTCCTATCAGAGAAAGGATATTTCGAAAAAAGAAGTTGCCTATCAGATTGCTCTTGCTCTTAAGGAAGAAGTAATAGAGCTTGAGAAAGCTGGTATAAAAATCATTCAGATTGATGAGCCAGCTTTCAGAGAAGGAATGCCTCTTAAAAAAGCAAAGGTTGATGAATACTTTGACTGGGCTATAAAAAGCTTTAAAATTGTTATCTCTGCTGTAAAACCTGAAACTCAAATTCATACTCATATGTGTTACTCTGAGTTTAATGATATAATTGATAAAATCTATGCAATGGATGCTGATGTGATATCAATCGAAGCATCAAGAAGCAAGGGAGAGATTCTAAAAGCCTTTGAAAGATTTAAATATGACAGAGGCATTGGAATTGGAATATATGATATTCACTCCCCAAGAATTCCTTCTGTTCAGGAGATGATAGAAATTGTTAAGCGATCAATAAAGTTTATTGATAAAAGACTTTTCTGGATAAACCCTGATTGCGGACTTAAAACAAGAGCGTGGCAGGAAGCCATTCCCGCACTTAAAAACATGGTTAAAGTTGCAGAAATAATGCGAAAGGAGGTTGAGGATGTTCAAAAATATAATAAAGCGTGATGGAAGAGTTGCTCCCTTTAATCCTGAAAAAATTACCATAGCAATATCAAAAGCAGGTAAAGCAACTGGAGAATTTGATTATGAGACTGCAAAAAGGCTTACAATTAAAGTTTTGCTTTTAGCTGAAGAGTTGATTCGTGATCGTGACCCACATGTAGAAGAAATCCAAGATATTGTTGAAGAGATACTTTTAAGCAGTCCTTATCGTAAGACTGCAAAAGCATATATTATTTATCGTGATCAGCATGCCCGTATGCGTGAGATTGCCCGTCAGGGTGGGCTTGAGCTAATTGATAGCTACCTCAGCAAGGTTGACTGGCGGGTAAGAGAAAACTCCAACATGAGCTTTTCTCTTCAGGGATTGAATAACTACATATCAAGTGAGATAAGTAAAAGCTACTGGCTTCATAAGATTTATCCACCTGAGGTAAGAGAGGCTCACATAAATGGAAGCTTACATATCCATGACCTAAATGTATTAGCACCATATTGTGTTGGTTGGGATTTAATGGATTTGTTAATCAGGGGTTTTGGTGGAGTAACAGGAAAAGTGGAATCCAAACCTGCAAAACATTTTCGTAGTGCCCTTGGTCAAGCTGTAAACTTTCTTTTTACACTTCAAGGAGAGGCTGCAGGTGCACAGGCATTTAGCAATGTAGATACTCTCCTTGCTCCCTTTATTGCCTATGATGGGCTTAACCAGAGACAGGTAAAGCAAGCAGTTCAAGAATGGGTTTTTAATTTAAATGTGCCTACAAGAGTAGGATTTCAGACACCTTTTTCTAACATTACCCTTGACCTCAGAGTGCCTGAGCATTTGAAAAACCAGGCTGTTATTATTGGTGGTAAGCCTCAAGAGGCTACCTATGGTGAATTTCAAAAAGAGATGGATATGTTTAACCAGGCATTGTTTGAGGTTTTATGTGAAGGAGATGCAAAGGGAAGAGTCTTTACATTTCCTATCCCTACGATTAACATAACAAAGGATTTTGACTGGAGTAGCAGTATTGTTGATTTAATCATGGAGGCGACAGCAAAATATGGAATTCCTTATTTTGCAAACTATGTAAACTCTGACCTGAAACCTGAGGATGCCCGCTCAATGTGTTGTAGACTGAGACTTACTACCCGTGAGCTTAAACACAGAGGTGGAGGCCTTTTTGGTTCAAATCCTCTTACAGGTTCTATTGGTGTTGTTACACTTAACATGCCAAGGTTAGGTTATTTAAGTGAGTCAGAGGAAGACTTTTTTAACCGTTTAAGTAAGCTTATGGATATAGCTAAAACATCACTTGAAATAAAAAGAAAGGCACTTGAGAAATTTACTGAGGCAGGGTTATATCCTTATTCAAAGCATTATCTTAGTGCAGTTAAGGAGCGCACAGGAGCTTACTGGAGCAATCATTTTTCAACAATTGGCATAATAGGGATGAATGAGGCAGTGGCAAACGCCAAGTGGCTCAATGCAAAAGGGATATGGATAGAACATGGCAAAGCCTTTGCTTTGAAAGTAATGGATTTTATTAGAGAAAAACTCATGGAATATCAGAAAGAAACAGGCAATCTCTATAATCTTGAGGCGACTCCTGCAGAAGGAACTAGTTACAGACTTGCCAGAGCAGACAAACAAAAATATCCTGATATAATTACACAGGGTATTGAGCATCCATACTACACTAACTCAACATGGTTACCTGTGAATTTTACGGAATCTATTTCCTATATACTTGACCATCAGGATGAACTTCAGAGTAGGTACACAGGAGGAACAGTTATTCATCTGTTTCTGGGAGAGCAACCAGAGCCTGAAAAACTTAAAAACTTTATAAAAGCAGTCTTTGAAAGATATAAACTTCCATACATAAGTATTACTCCTACATTTAGCATTTGTCCCGAGTGCGGATACATTGAAGGACAACATCAAATTTGTCCAAAATGCGGCAAGACTACAGAGGTTTACTCTCGTGTTGTTGGCTATCTTAGACCTGTGGATAACTGGAATGATGGTAAAAAAGAGGAATTCAGAGAAAGAAGATATTTACAGATTCATGCTTAGTTTGCCTTTTTTGAAGCTAATTATTTAAACTATTTTATGAATCTGAGGCGTGAGGAATTTCTGTCTTTAGCCAGACAGTACGATGTTATTCCCCTTTACAGAGAAATAATCGCTGACCTTGATACTCCTGTGAGTGCTTTTTTAAAACTTGATAAAAAGCCCTCTTTCCTTCTTGAAAGCGTTGTAGGAGGTGAGAAATGGGGAAGGTATTCTTTTATTGGATTTAATCCTGCTTTTATAATAAAATCAAAGGAAAGAAGCATAACTCTGGAAGGTTCAATCCAAACCCGCATTGATAATGTAAATCCCTTTGATTTTTTAAAAGAGTTTTTCAAAAAATTTAAAGCATACATAGAACCATCACTTCCGAGATTTTTCGGAGGCATGGTCGGCTACATATCTTATGATACTGTAAAACTTTTTGAAAAAGTTCCAGACCTTGCTCGTTCTGATCTTGATATGCCTGATATATTTCTCATGATTCCAGAAACCCTTTTAATTTTTGACAATTTCAAACAGTCAATAAAAATCGTTTACAATGCTTTCCTTAATTCTGAAGATGCTGCAGAAGCTTATGAAAAAGCTCAGGATAAAATAGACACAATAATAAAAGAGCTTAAAAACCATCAGGATGAAAGATTCAGATCCTATTTATATGTTTCAGAAAGCCAGTTTAAAGAACCATTACTCGGATTTACTTCAAACTTTAAAAAGGAAGATTTTATAGAAGCTGTTAAAAAAGCAAGAGACTATGTTCTTTCAGGTGATGTTGTTCAGGTTGTTATCTCTCAAAGATTTGAAACTACTTCAGAAGTTCATCCCTTTGATATTTACAGGGCTTTGAGAATAATAAATCCTTCACCATACATGTTTTATATTGATACAGAGGAAGGATATCTTGTTGGCTCATCTCCTGAAATTCTTGTAAGAGTGGAAGATGAAAAAATTACTTTAAGACCCATTGCAGGAACCCGTCCGAGAGGAAGAACTGAAGAGGAAGATCTCTTTCTTGAAAGAGAGCTTCTCAGTGATGAAAAAGAAAAGGCTGAACATATTATGCTTGTTGATCTTGGAAGAAATGATGTTGGCAGGGTTGCAGAAATAGGCAGTGTTACGGTTACAGAGCTTATGACAATTGAAAGATACAGTCATGTTATGCATATTGTGAGCAATGTTGAAGGCAGGCTGAGAAGAGGGCTTGATATTTTTGATGTTTTTATGTCCTGTTTTCCTGCAGGAACTGTAACAGGAGCGCCCAAGGTAAGAGCAATGCAAATTATTGAAGAACTTGAGCCAACCAGAAGAGGCCCCTATGCTGGAGCAGTGGGCTATTTTGGTTTCAGTGGAAATATGGATATGTGCATAGGCATAAGAATGCTTGTTGTAAAGGATAAAAAAGTATACGTTCAGGCAGGTGCTGGTATTGTGGCAGATTCAGTTTCTGAAAAGGAATATACTGAAACAGTTAATAAGGCAACTGCCATGCTTAAAGCAGTAAGTTTTTTAGAGTTTAAGGAGCGAAAATGATTCTTTTAATTGATAACTATGACTCATTTACATACAATCTTTATCAATACATTGGGGAGCTTAATCCAGATATTGTTGTCTACAGGAATGATCAGATTACCATAGAAGAGATTGAACAGCTTAATCCTGAAAGAATAATAATCTCGCCAGGTCCGTGTACTCCAAAAGAAGCGGGAGTTTCATGTGATGTAATAAGGCATTTTGCAGGTAAAATACCAATTCTTGGAGTATGTCTTGGTCATCAGGCAATTGGTGCAGCCTTTGGTGCAAAAATAGTTCTTTCTCCAGAAATAATGCATGGTAAGACCTCTTTCATTTATCATGATGGTAAAACGATTTTTAACGGTCTTCCCAATCCATTTGAGGCAACAAGATATCATTCCCTTATTATTGATAAAGAAAGTTTACCAGACTGTCTTACTATCACAGCATGGACCTCAAATGGTATAATTATGGGTATAAGGCATAAAGAATACATAATTGAGGGAGTGCAGTTTCATCCTGAAAGTATTCTTACAAAAGTTGGAAAGGATTTATTAAAGAATTTTTTAAGACTATGATAGCTGAGGCAATACTTAGATTAAGCAAAAAAGAAAACTTAGAGCCTGAGCTCTTAAGAGAAAGCTTTATTGAAATTATTGAAGGTAAGGCATCAGAGGCTCAAATTGCAGCTTTTCTTATGGGGCTTTCTATTAAAGGTGAGACAGAAGAAGAGATTCTTGAAGCAGTAAAGCTTTTTAGAGAATATGCAATAAAAATTAAAGCTCCTGAAAATACTATTGATATTGTTGGAACAGGGGGAGACCATTCAGGAACATTCAATGTTTCCACTGCAACAAGCTTTGTTGTTGCTGCAGCTGGTGTGCCTGTGGCAAAGCATGGCAATCGTTCTGCTTCAAGCCAGTGTGGATGTATTGATGTTCTTGAGGAGCTTGGTGTAAATGTTAATATGCCTCCTGAGACTGCTGAGAGATGTCTTTTTGAGTGTGCAATTACGGTGCTGTTTGCTCCTCTTTATCATCCTGCTATGAAGAGAGTTGCTCCTATAAGAAGAGAGCTTAAAATAAGGACGATGTTTAATATTCTTGGTCCAATGCTTAATCCTGCACAGGTTAAACGTCAGCTTTTAGGCGTTTTTTCAAGGCAATACATGGATACAATTGCAAAGGTTTTACAAAAACTTGGCTCCGAGGATGTAATGATTGTCCACAGTGAAGATGGACTTGATGAAATAACAGTTACAGGGAAGACATACATTGTAAGAGCTAAAAACGGAGAGGTAAAATCAACCGTGATTTGTCCTGAAGAGGCGGGTTTAAAAAAAGCATCCCTCGAGGACATTAAAAGTTTTGATAAAAAAGAGAGCGCCAAAATATTTTTGAGTGTTCTTAAAGGTGAAAAATCTGCATGTCTGGATATGGTTTTAATTAATGCTTCTGGAGCACTTCAGTTGAGCAGCTTTGCATCAGATTTTAAAGAAGGAGTTGAAATAGCCAGAGAATCCATTTACAGCGGCAGAGCTTACAGGAAATTTGAGGAATTTAAAAAGTTTTCTAACTTAAATTAAGCATGGCTGAATTAGGTAAAATACAGAGACTCAGCGTAGATGAATTCAAGGGCAAAAAAAGACTTTTTTGCGTTCCCAATATTTTTGTTGTTGATGAGGAAGATGAAAAACTTAAAGATTTAATTGAGAGATACTGGCAGGAAGCAAGTCTTCATGTTGAAAAGCTTGAAAAATTAGGCTTTGTTACCAAGATATTTGTGGAAACAATATTCATTGAAGGGCAAGAAGCAATTGATGTCATAAGAGAGACCAATCCTTATCTTTATCCATTTATAGAGAAGAAAGTTTCTGAAGGAGCTACTGTTATAGGGATTGAAGATCCTGAAATATTTGGAGAATTTATTGATTGGGGGAATTGCCTCAGAGTTGTTAAAACAAATGCCGTAATGCAGAAAGTTTTTGATTATTTTAATCAAGTGACCGAGAGGCGAATAAAAGAGATAAGCAATAAAATTTCAGATAAACTTCAGGAAGGAGAATCAGCAGTTTTAATTTTAAGGGATCAGGACAGAATTAAGCTTTCCCTTTCAAAGGATATAGAAATCTTCCTTGTTGTTCCCTCAGCATATGATGATATTCTTAGATATTTACGAGATAAGTTTTTATCATATTAAAAAGGTTTTGAAAAATTTCTTAAAATCCTGTAAAATTCTATAACTGGGAGTGTATGGGGTTCTGGTGTCCCTCCTGGACTTCAAATCCAGTGTTGCCTGCGAGGAGCAGGCAGGGTGGGTTCGATTCCCACACACTCCCGCCAGCTTTTGTAATGGAGGGGACAGAAATGAAAATAACTCATTATTCCTTTGGAAAAATTGTGATTAATGGAAATGAATACACTCAGGATATTATTGTTTTTCATGATTCTGTTTTCCCATCATGGTGGAGAAAACAGGGACATTCACTTTGTATAGAAGACCTCGGAGAAGTATTAAAAAAAGATGTTAAAATTCTTGTTGTCGGAACAGGAGCTTATGAAAGAATGCAGGTGCCCCAGAGCTTAATAGAAGAGCTCAAACAAAGGGGAATTGAAACCTTTGTTTACGAAACAGAAAAAGCTGTAGCAGTATTTAATCAACTTTTAGCTGAAGGGAAAGCTGTAGCAGGTGCTTTTCATCTAACCTGTTAGAAAGGAGAAAAAAATGGAGGAGAAAAAACAGCCTTTGAAAGAAAGAATTGCAATTGTAAGAATGCTTCCAAGAGATATAAAAGAAAAACTCACTATTGAAGAAATGAATGCTTTACTTTATGATGAGATTTTACCGGATTCATTAATTGAGAAACTTAAAGATTATCTTGCAGATATAGATAATCCTTCAGAATAAAACCCAAAAAATTAATTCAGGAGAGTTTATGCCTGCTGAGGTTGCAGACTGGTTAATTGCTCAGCAAGCTGAAAAGCAGATGAAAACAATATTTCAGCTTGCCGATGAAGTAGGTATTGAAAAGGATGAATTAATTCCATATGGTTATTACATGGCAAAAATTGATTATCAAAAACTTTACTCAAGAATCAAAAATAATCCTGATGGTAAATATATTGTTGTGACAGCAATAACTCCTACGCCGTTTGGAGAAGGAAAATCAACAACAACTATTGGATTAACCCAGGGATTAGGGAAAAGAGGTAAAAAAGTAAGCTGTGCTATAAGACAACCTTCAGCGGGTCCATTAATGAACATAAAGGGAAGCGCTGCAGGCGGAGGGTTTTCCCAGTGCATTCCAAGAACAGAATTTTCCCTGGGCTTTACAGGAGATATAAATGCTGTTATGAACGCCCATAATCTTGCAATGGTAGCTCTTACTGCAAGAATGCTTCATGAATCCAACTATTCAGATGAGATTCTCAATAAAAAAGGATTAAAAAGGCTTGATATTGATCCAAAAAGAGTGCAGATTGGATGGGTTATTGACTTCTGCGCTCAGGCATTGAGGAAAATCGTAATTGGAATCGGTGGAAAAAAAGACGGAATACCAATGGAATCAAGGTTTGATATAGCCACTTCTTCAGAATTGATGGCTATTTTATCACTGGTAAAAGATTTGAAGGATTTAAGAGAGCGAATTGGCAGAATTGTGGTAGCATATTCAAAATCAGGGAATCCTATAACAACTGAAGACCTTGAAGTTGCTGGAGCTATGACAGCTTTTATGCTTCCTGCAATAAATCCCAATTTAATTCAGACAATGGAAGGACAACCAGTGTTTGTTCATGCCGCACCTTTTGCTAATATAGCAATAGGACAATCTTCAATTATTGCTGACTGGATAGGAGTCAAACTCAGTGAGTATCACATTACAGAAAGCGGATTTGGTGCAGATATTGGCTTTGAAAAATTCTGGAACATAAAATGCAGAATTTCAGGATTAAAACCTGATGCAGCAGTTTTAGTAGCCACTCTAAGAGCATTAAAATATCATGGAGCAGATAAAGATGCTCCAAAGATTGTTTCAGGAAATCCTATACCAGAGAAGTATTTTGAAAGAAATCTTAAATGGCTTGAAAAAGGTCTTGAAAATCTGTTTCATCATATCAATATTGTTAAAAAGGCAGGGTTGAATCCTGTTGTTTGTTTAAATAAATTCTATGGAGATGATAATGATGAACTGGAATTTGTTAAAAAAGCCTGTGAAGAAATAGGGATTCCAGTGGCAATTTCAGAGCACTATGAAAAAGGAGGTGCTGGAGCTCTGGAACTTGTTGACATGGTTATTGATGCATGCAGAAATAAATCATCGTTTAAATTTCTTTATGATAACAATCTTCCTCATATTTCAAGGATAGAATTAATTGCAAGACAGATATATGGAGCGGATTCTATTGAATTGTCCTCCGAGGCTTTAGAGAAGCTTAAAAATATCAACTCCAATCCTGAATTCTCTCAGTTTTCCATTTGTATGGCAAAAACTCATCTAAGCCTTTCAGATAATCCAGAATTAAGAGGTGCTCCAAGAGGATGGCAGTTATTTGTAAGAGATATTTTAATCTTTACAGGAGCAAAACTTATTGTTCCTGTAGCAGGTGAGATAAATCTGATGCCTGGAACTGCCTCAAATCCAAATTTCAGAAGAATAGATGTGGATTTACAAACAGGTAAAGTAATTGGAATTTAGCTATAATAAAATATTGACAATTGCTATATTTTTCTTACATACTGTATAAACTTAATTTTTACATAGGAGGAAATTATGCCTGAGGTAGTTAAATCAAAAATTAAAAAACCAAAAGGTCTTTATAGAAAATTCCTTATTGTATTTAATCTATCCATTGTTCTTTCAACCATTATTCTTATTGCTGGACTCATTATTACTGGATATGAAATTTATGGCGAAGAATTTATTATGAAAAAAATGGGAATTATAAATAGTCTTTTAAAATTTGCTCCTGTTATTGCAATATTTGTTTTAGCATTGATAGGGATATCAACAGCCAATGTTTTATGGTTTAGAAAACAGATTATATCTCCACTTTCAATAATTGAAGATGTAGTAGAAGCTATAAGAAAAGGAAATTTTGAAAAAAGAATAAAGTTGAAAACAGGTGATGAATTTGAAACAATTGCAGATGCTTTTAATCAAATGATGGATAAACTTTCTACACTCATTCAGACAGAAGAACAGAGAAAAGAGATGCAGAACAATATTATAAAGTTTTTACAGATAATGACTCAGGCAGCTGAAGGAGACCTCACGCAGAAAGCAGAAGTCACACCAGATGTTTTTGGCTCTCTGGCAGATGCCTTCAATCTCATGACAGATGGATTGAGTGAGCTTGTCAGAGAAGTTAAAAATACAGCAGAGGATGTAGGACAGAAAAGCAATATTCTCAATGAAATAATTCAAAAATTACAAACAGGCGCAGAAATACAAAAACAGGAGATTGAAAAAATAGTATCCCTTATTGAAGATGCTTCAGAAATTGCTTTACAAACAAAAGATAAAACCTCTGCTGCAACAGATGTTTCAAAAGAAGCCATTGATGCAATCCTGAAGGGTAATGAAATTGTTACAGAGACAATTAGCAGCATGCAATTAATCAGAACAGCTGTTCAGGGAATAAATAGAAGAATGAAACTTTTTTCAGAAAAATTAATGGAGATAGGAACAATTTCAACAATAATCAGTGATATTGCAAATAGAACAAATCTTCTCGCACTTAATGCTTCAATTGAAGCAGCAAGAGCAGGTGAGGAGGGTAAAGGATTTGTCGTTATTGCTGAAGAAATAAGAACTTTATCTGAAAAAACAGCTAAGTCATCTAAGAATATTGCAGAAATTATTACAGCAATTCAGGAAGAGGCAACGGCTGTTACAAAAAATCTTGAAGAAGAAACAAACTATGTTGAGATAGGAATAAATATGGTAAATCAAACAACAGAAATATTTGAAAAGATTGATTCAATCATAAAAAGAATAGGACAAGTTATAGATGACATTAATGAATATACTATGAAACAAAAAGAAATAACCGATAAGCAGGTAAGTTCAGCTCAAAAAGTGAAAGAAGTGACTGAAAATATTTATGAAATAAGCCATGAGCTTACTGATATATCCCGTTCTCTATCAGATACTTCAAAAGAATTCGTTAATGTAACTGAAAAATTTAGAATTTAACGCAATTCTGAATAAATAAGGCGATTAAGAATTTGTTCCTGTATGGCTTTTTCGTCAAAGGGCTTTACAATATAGCCATCTGCTCCAAGTGCAATGGCTTTTTCTTCATGTTTTTTTGTCCCTCTTGAAGTAAGAACTATAATTGGTAAATCTTTGAATCTTGGATCTTTTCTTACTCTGCTGATGAGTTCATAGCCATGCATTATAGGCATTTCAAGGTCAGTTACTACAAGGTCAATTTTTTCCTTTTCTATCAAATTTAATGCTTCAGCGCCATCTTTTGCAGTATATACTTTCAGTTTTTTATCTTCAAGAATACTTTGTAAGCTCTTTCTTACACTTATAGAGTCATCCACAATTAGGACAGAACCTTTGTACGTAAAAGGTTCTTTAATTTTCTCAGACAATGCAGTTGTAAATATAAATTCTTCTTCAAATAGTTTTAATGGATCAATTACATATCTTGGAGAGCCTTTGCCACATATAAAATAACCAAGATATTGAGTTAATCCTTCAAGAAATTTTCCAAAACTATGAACTGTCGCTTCCTCGTGTCCCAGAATTTCTTCAACAATAAGTCCCTTTCTTATTCCTGAAAAATTAAAAACAATTATAAACCCTTTTTCAATTTTTTTACCGTTGACAGAGAAGAAAACTTCTGAAAATACTTTCAAAGGAATAATTCTATTTTTATGATTAATTTTTCTTTCTATTATTGCCTGCGGAAAATCCTCCAGTGTTAAAATTTCTTCAATATAGTTAATAGGTATGGCAAAATCCAGATTATGGGAATTGAATACTAAAAGATTGCTTATAGTTAATGACTGCGGAATTTTTATTACAAAAGTCGTTTCTTTATCAAGCTTTGAAGAGACTTCTATTGTTCCTTTAAGTTTTGAGATGGCTGTCTTAACAATATTAAGTCCTATGCCTCTTCCACTCTGGAAATCTACCTCTTCTGCAGTGGAAAAGCCAGGAGCAAATATGTAAGATAGAATTTCTTCTTTTGAAACAAAGGGAGCATATTCAGGCGCGATAAATTTTTTCTGAATAGCTATTTGTTTAACTTTATCAATATCAATCCCTTTACCATCGTCTTTGATACTTATTACAATATATCTCCCTTCTTTTTGTAAATTAATTTGTATGTGACCTGTCTGGTCTTTTCCTTTTCTTATTCTTTCTTCAGGATACTCAATTCCATGTTGTACAGCATTGCGAAGAATATGAAGAATTGGCTCATACAGGGAGTCAAAAATTGGCTTGTCAATTTTTGTTTCTGCTCCTTTAATCTCTATTTCAATAATTTTTCCATGAGCTTTTGCTGTATCTTTAACAGCTTCAGAAAGCCTGTGTAAAAGCCTGCTAATTGGGATCATTCTTATTTCAACCAGGCTGTCTTTTAAATAATTGATTTCTTTGTTAAGTGATTTGAAATGATATGAAAGATTTTCAGAAAAAGTAAACAATGAATTTATACCCTCTGTTATATCATTTGTTATCTCCTGAATTTTTCTTAAAAAAATATGGTATTCATCATAACGGTCAAATTCAAGATCACTGAACTCCACAAAAAAACTGTCTATAACTTTTTCATCTTTATTTTGCGTAGATAAGTAGTATCTGTTTGAAAAATCAGTTATTTCTTTTAGAAGTTTTTTTCCACTGTTGTGTATTTCTTCTACAATGTTTAATAGTTCTTTTTCTTTGTCCATTATCGTATTTTTCTGAACAAGAGTTTCTCCCAGAGAAGTGAGAATATGGTCAATTACTTCAAGCTCAACTCTGACAGTGTTGCTAACAGGAAAGGTTTTAAAAGCTACAGGTTCGTATTCTTCAACAAATGTTTGTTTTTTATGTAGAATATTTTCAATTGATTTTATAACTTTCTCATCAAGCTCGCTTTTTTCCTCACCTGTCTTGTGTATTTCATTTACAAATCCCACTATTGCATTAATAACTTGTTTAATGGGATAAATAAGAGAATTTTCATAGTTTATTTCTTCATTCAAAAGAGCTTCAAAAAGGTCTTCAAGGCGATGGGATAGTGTAGCAACTTTATTGAATTTAACGATTGAGGCAGAACCTTTTAAAGTGTGTGTTGCTCTGAAAAGGCTTTCTATTGTTTCTTTGTTGTATCCTTTAGTTTCAAGCTCCTCTGTGCCTTCAATTAAGGTATTTACATGTTCTTCTGCTTCCAATAAAAAATATTTTATAAGCTCAGATTTGTCTATCATCTTTTCTGAGTTTTGTCATTTTTCCTGTTTTCCTGTGCTGGTTTCACCAGCAAAACCACTCTTTAGATTTTCAGCTGGTTTTTGATAACTCACTTTAAGTTGTTCAAATAATTTTTCAGGATTAATAAAATCTTCAACAACTATATCGGATTCAAAACTAACAAAAAAGGGCGAAATATCCGATAAAATTCCTATTTTTTCACCTTTTACTTCAATAACCAGCAATTTATTATCAGAATAGTTTAATCTTTCAATATTGTAAATCTTTGCCAGGTCCACAGCAGGAATGATTTTGCCTCTTACAGGTAAAGCTCCAACAATGTAATCAGGAGCTCCTGGAATGGGGAATATTCGCGTAATATCCAAAACCTGAACAACGCTTTCTTTTGGGACAAGAAACTCTCTTTCTCCTACGCCTAAGACACAATAGGATTTTTCTGTTTTTTCTTTTATTTCTTCAGAC
Organism: Thermodesulfovibrio sp.; assembly: GCF_049969575.1. Lineage (NCBI taxonomy): Bacteria > Pseudomonadati > Nitrospirota > Thermodesulfovibrionia > Thermodesulfovibrionales > Thermodesulfovibrionaceae > Thermodesulfovibrio > Thermodesulfovibrio sp. The sequence continues at coordinate 14,992 of NZ_JBMFOO010000020.1, forward strand.
ATTTCTTTATAGCCACCAAAAGATCAATTGGTTCAAAAGGTTTTGTAATGTATTCATCTGCTCCTTGCGTCTTGCCCCAGAATTTATCAGCTTCTTCTTTTTTAGAAGTTACAAGAATTACAGGTATATCTTTAGTTTTTTCATTTTTCTTTATCTCTCTACAAATTTGAAAGCCATTTTTTTTAGGCATAACCACATCTAAAATAACAAGATCAAAAGTTTCTTTTTTTATCAATTCTTCAGCTTCTTCACCATCTTTTGCAAAAAAAAGCTCGTATCCACCTTCTTTAAGAATGGACTCAATATATTTTGCATCTGTAACTGAATCTTCTGCAACAAGAACTTTAGTCATAAACTTCCCTTAACTTTACATTATATCATTTTCATGTTTCTTTAACAAGCTCTAATGGATTATAGCCTGTTTTATTCAGCAACCAGCTATCTGAAAAATCTTTCTTTTCAAAAATAAAATTTCCATTTTGAAGATTCTTTAAAGAATTCAATGCTTCAATGGTAATATCCTTAATTTCTTCCTGGTCCATTTCATTTAATAGTTTAGCACCAATTTTTTGTTTCTGAAGGTTTGAGATTCCATAGATGATTTTTCCACTAATAAATAGAAATTCGTATGCTATTGCATTACTGTAAGCATAAAAGATACCATTTAAACTATTAGAATTAATTAGAGTAAAAATTTCCTGAACTTTAAAGAAATTTAAATTGCCAGAGAGAATCACAGAAGAATCTTTTATCAAACCGTATTTTTTTAATACTCCTTCAACAGAGCTGTCAAGTAAGGGGATAATTTTTTCATAAAAGCTATTAAATTTGTTGTCTATTAATTTTTCCAGAATGGTTAAATCAAAAGCAGGCTTAATTTCTTCAATTTCTGTTTTTGGAGGCTCTTCCAATATGTCCTGGATAGATTCAATTTCTTGTGTTCCAAAGCTTTCTTCTTTTCCCAGCAGTTCCATTTCTGGGAGTTCAATTTCTGGTGTTTCAAATAAATCCTGGGTTTTTTGCATTGGTTCTGGCTCTTCAAATATTTTTTCCTTTAATTCAATTTCTTTTGTTAATTCAATTCCCTTTTCTTCAACTGAGAATACTTCTTCTTCTGTTTCAGGTAATACAATAGGCTCTATTTCTTCCACTTCCTTTATTTCTGTTTCCGGTGATTCATAAGTAAAAACAGGGATTTCTTCTGGAATTTTTTTAACTTCCGGTGCTTTACTCAACACTTGATTGATTTTTTCTACCAGTTCTTCTGATTTAAAAGGTTTTATAAAATAATCCAGAATTCCATATTTTTCAATCAATGCCTGTCCTACTGTCTCACCTTTTCCAGTGATTAGAATAATGGGAATATCTTTAAGAGTTTCATTCTCCCTTATGAGTTTGCAAACCTGCGAGCCTGTCATTTTGGGCATTATAAAGTCAACTAAAATTAAATCAGGTTTAATTTGTTCTGCAATTTTCAGTCCTTCTTCTCCATCACTTGCTGTATAGACTTCATATCCTGCTTCTTGTAAAGAAACCTCTGCAAGCTTTCTTACAAGTGGGCTATCATCCATTACTAATATTTTTTCCCCTGCCATTTTTTTACTCCTTATTCAAGAAGTTTTTTCATGGTTATACGCATTCTTTCCACAGCCCTTGCCAGTGTAGCTATTTCTCCACGAGCATCTTTGATCTCTACTTTTTGAGATGTTTTACCCATTGATATTTCATCTGTAATTTTTGTAAGTTCAACTATAGGATTTATTACATATTTATTCATACCATAGCCAATTAAAAGAGCTATTATGATAAGCATTATAATATAAACAAGCACATTTATGCCAAGAATTGTAAAAACTTTAACAGGATTGAGAATTCTTTCTTTTACAATATATATAAAACCTATAGTTCGACCAGAAAAATCCTTAAGAGGGCTATAAGCAACAATATACTCTTTCCCTGCCTGAGGCACTACTTCAGTATAGTATCTCTGTTTTGATTGAGCAGCGTTTTTTAAAGAAGCTTCAGATATAAACATTTTTGGATTCTGCTGGGTAAAATAAAGCGAAACCCATTGTCCAAAAGTATGTTTTATATCTTTTAAGCCAGGCCAACCAGATAGTAAATCTTTATAAATAACAACTCCTAAATCAGTATTTATAGCTTTTTTAATTTGGTCAATTATTAGTTTTAACCCACCACCAACATCCACACTTCCCACGAGCTCCCCTCTGTAAAAAATTGGTTCAACACCTCTTAATCCTACTCCACCAATACCTATTTCAATACCTCTTACACCTTTATGGGTTGTTTGTACTTGCACTACAGTTTTACGCTCCTTTGAGATATCATCACCAAAATGACTAAGGTCATGAAGCCTTACAAGAGAAACCGCAGGAAGTATATGAAAGTGAAATTGAGCAAGAGCAAAGTTTTCTTTTAAAGAATTAAAAGCAGGCAGGAATTTATCTATCAAGCGGTTTCTGTCTTTTTTATTAACAGCCTCCTGAACATCTGACATTTGTGCCACTAAGTGAGCCATTTGTTGATAATGAATCGTTGATGCTTCAAGTAAAATTTGAGCTGTATTGATTGATACCTCAATGTTTCGGTTTTCTTCTTCCTTTAAAAGATTTACCTGTGTGATATAATTGAAAACAACTAAAGCAGCCATTCCTATAATTAAAGTTGCTAAAAGAGGTAAAGCTATTCCTGCTCTTAATCCAAGTTCTATTTTCATTTATAAACCTCCAATAATTTATTGACCTCTTGCAAAAATTCTCTTCTTGATTGGGGATCTTCTATCTCTTCTTTTAACATATCAATCAAATTGAGAAAATCCTCTTTTGATGGGGGGTTGGAAGGAACCCATCTTTCACTTATATATTTTTCTGTAATTTTTCCTCCAATTGGTCCAATTTGCCTGATTAATGCAGTTTTTATGCCATCTTTTATTTTTGCAAAATCTGAAGAAAGAGATGTTGAGTCTTGAGAATCTATAAATTTGTTCATCTCCTTTAACTGTTTTATTAATTTTTCAGTGGAAGGGATATCATCGCTTGTCATATCAAGTGAAATCTGAGGAATAAAACTGCATGAAACAGGTTGTCTTGAAGCTAAATCATCCAGGCATTGCAATCCTTTTTTGAATCCGAAAGATATGTGATAAATCTCTCCATCTTTTAAATAAAACTTTAATAGATTCTTTTCAGAAGAAAAATTTATAGTTAACAATCCTGTGCTTTTTGTGCGGGACAAATTGTCAATAATATCTGCAAGATTTTTTTTCATAAGCTTTATTAAAAGAATAGCAAATTATTTTTATCAATATCAAGACCCTTGAAGCATTTTTTAAGAAGCTTGATGCCCATTTCTTTTTATTGACATTGAAGGTAGTCAGAGATTTCTCGCACTGAGGAATGCCATATAGAGCTTTTATTTAAATCAGGATTTGTTGTTATTGTTCATTAATTGGATGAAATCTGTAAAAAATTTTCCTTTGATAAAATCAGGATTTTCAAGCACTCTCAGAAATAAAGATATATTTGTTTGTATCCCTTTTATTGCTGTCTCTTGAAGAGCTCTTTTCATTCTGTCTATTGCTTCTTGTCTGTTCGCTCCTTTGGCGATGATTTTTGCTACCAGTGAATCATAGTAGGGAGATACCTTGCATCCCTGATAAAGATAGCTATCCACTCTTATGCCAGGACCACCAGGAAAGTGAATAAATTCAACAGTACCTGGAGATGGAATAAACTTTTCTGGATCTTCTGCATTAATTCTACATTCAATGGCATGTCCACGAAATTTAATTTGAGGCTGTTTGAAAGATAAAGGATATCCTTTCGCAAGCTTTATTTGCTCTTTGATAATGTCAATATCAGTAATTTCCTCTGTTACAGGATGTTCTACCTGAACTCTGGTATTTATCTCAATAAAATAGGGATTTAATTCATCGTCAACAATGAATTCAAAGGTGCCTATATTTCTGAATTTCAACGCTTTGGCAGCTTTTACTGCATATTCACCTATTTTTTTTCTTAGTTTTTCATTTAAAACTGGAGAAGGAGCTTCTTCAAGCAATTTCTGATGTCTACGCTGTATTGTGCAGTCTCTTTCTCCAAGATGAATAATGTTGCCTTGTTTATCAGCAAGTATTTGCACTTCTATATGCCTTACTTTCGGGAAATACTTTTCAATATAAAGCTCTCCGTTTCCAAACGCTGCAAGTGCTTCTCTCTGAGCCATGAAAAAAGCCTGTTCAATATCTTTTTCGTCATTTACTATGCGCATTCCTCTTCCACCACCACCAGCAGAAGCCTTAAATATTATAGGAAGTCCAATTTTTTTGATTATCTTCATACAGGATTCTTCATCCTTCACCGGTCCATCACTTCCAGGAACTACAGGAATACCTTTTCTTTTAAGTATCTGTCTTGCCTTTGCTTTATCTCCTCCAATTTTGATGTTTTCAGGAGTTGGTCCGATAAAAACTATTCCAGAGTTCACGCAAGCCTCTGCAAACTGGGCATTTTCAGACAAAAATCCATATCCTGGATGAATTGCTTCAGCATCTGTAATGTCTGCTGCAGAAAGAATTGCTGTGAGATTTAAATAGCTTTGAGCAGGACTTGCAGGTCCTATACATATTGCCTCATCTGCAAGTTTCACATGTAAAGATTCTTTATCAGCTTCGGAGTAAACTGCAACGGTTTTTATACCAAGTTCTCTACAGGCACGGATAATTCTTACAGCTATCTCTCCTCTATTTGCAATAAGAATCTTTTTGAATAACTCCATTATTTAGTTACCTCAATTAAAAATAATGGCTCTCCATACTCAACAGGCTGTCCGTTTTCAACAAGTATTTTTCTTACAATTCCTGAAACATCACTTTCAATTTCATTCATAATTTTCATTGCTTCTATTATGCACAAGACCTGTCCCTTTTCAACTTTTGTGCCTACTTCAACAAATGCTGGAGCATCAGGAGAAGAGGCTCTATAAAATGTTCCGACCAATGGAGAGGTAATAGTGTGAAGAACTTCTTCTTCCTTTAAAACTTCTGCATGATAAGAAGGTTGTGAAGATTCTGCTGATAGTTTGGGGGGTTTTGCAATTTCTACAGGAGCATAGACATATCCCCTTTTAATTCTAATTTTAAAACCTTCTTTTTCAATGTTTAACTCTGTTACATCCGTATTTTTCAAAAAAGATATTATTTCTTTTATTTCTTCAAGTTCCATTATTCACTCCTTTATCTTTTCAATGTATTCTCCTGTTCTTGTATCAATTTTTAATAAATCACCTGTCTGAATATGAAAAGGCACCTTTACTGTAAGCCCTGTCTCAAGGCGGGCAGGTTTTGTTCCTCCTGAAGCTGTATCGCCCTTAAAGGCAGGTTCAGTATCCACAACTCTTAATTCAACAAACATCGGTGGCTCTACAATAAGGACTTCACCTTTGTAATAAATCACATCAACAATCATTTCTTCTTTTATGTAATACAAAGCATCTCCAATTTTATCTTTTGATATAGAAATCTGCTCATAAGTTTCCATATCCATAAAAACATAAGAGTCTCCCTGAGAGTAAAGATATTGCATTTGCTTTTCTTCAAGCTCTGGTTTTTCAAATTTTTCTCCGGCAGGGAAATTTTCCTCAAGAACCCTTCCTGTTTTAAGATTTTTTATTTTAGTTCTTACAATTGGTGCTCTTTGTTGCATTTTTACATGTTGAAAGTCAATTATTTCATATGGTTCTCCTTTGTATTCAATTTTTAAGCCTTTTTTAAATTCTGATGTTGAAATCATGCTCTACCTCCTATAAAATTTCTAAATCTCTTGAAAGTGTTGTCAAAATTTCTACTGAATTCCCTTTTACAACGACCATATCTTCTATTCTCACTCCTCCAAAGCCTTCCATATAAATTCCAGGCTCTACAGTAAAAACCATGCCAGGCTCAATTATTTCTTCAGATTGATGATTTATCTTTGGAAATTCATGAACATCAAGCCCAACTCCATGACCTGTAGCATGCCCGAAATTTTCTTCATAACCTGATTGTTTTATCAGATTTCTTGCTGCATGGTCAATATCTTTTGCAAGCATTCCTGCCTTACATGCCATGATTGCTTCCTGCCTAGCCTTATTTACTATTTCATAAATCTCTTTCTTTTTATTATCAGCATTTCCTATTATAAATGTTCTTGTCATATCAGAAAAATAACCTTCATACTCAGCGCCCCAATCAATTATAACAAAATCACCATAATTTAGTGTTTTGTCAGAGTTTCGCCAGTGTGGCATTGAAGAATTGGCTCCAGATGCTACAATCACAGGAAAAGGTAAAGTATCACTGTATTTTTTTATCTCATTTTCAAGAGCTCTTGCTATTGTTTTTTCTGAAATACCTTCTCTTACAAAATGTTTAGTTTCTAAAAAAGCTTCTTCAGCAATTTTAACTGCTACTTTGATTTTGTCAATTTCCTCTTGTTCTTTAACTGCTCTCAAATGCTCAACAATATAGTACTGGGGAACAACTTCAATTTTAATGCTGCTTAGTTTGTGAAAAGTCTCGAAGGGACAGGTAACTTCAAAGGAAAGCCTTTTTATATCGAAATCTTTAATAAATTTCATCACAGCATTAATCCAGGAGTCTTTAAAAAAAACAACTTCAGCCACAGCTTCTTTCTTTGCCTGCTCCACATACCGAAAGTCAACAAAAAGAAAGCATCCCTGAGGAGTTAAAAGCGTTACTGCAAAACTTCCTCTGAAGCCAGTTAAATATCTTATATTTTTGAGATTGGTTATTAAAAATGCCTCAGAGTTTGAACTAATTTTGTCAAAAACCTTTTTGATCCTATTTTCATATTTATTTTTCAAGCATTAACTCCTTAACTTTGGATAAAATTAGGCTGGCAATTTCTTCTTTTGAAAGCAGGGATGTATTTTCTTCAAAAAATTTGTTTCTTTTTTTATAAATAATTATTACTTCATTAGTATCAGATTCCATGCCTGTGTTTTTTTTCATTATATCATTCAAAACAATCATATCAAGGGCTTTTTCCTTAAACTTAATCTTTGCTCTTTCTGTATTGAGTCCTGCTTCAGCAGAAAAGCCTATTGTAAAAGGCTTTTTCTTGAGCTTTGAAATCTCTTTAAGTATATCAGGACATAGCCTGAGGGATATGGAATTTATTGAGTTTTTTTCAATTTTTGTATTAAAAATCTTTTCAGGTTCAAAATCAATTGGTGCTGCCGCCATTAAAAGAATTGTGGCAGAATTTATACTTTCCATGACTTTTTCAAGCATTTCCTCAGTTGTTTCAACTTTGAAAAATTTATCCACCTCTGGAGGTTCAATATTTGAAGGACCACTTATAAGGGTTACTTTTGCACCTCTTCTTTTTGCAACTTTTGCCAGGGCATAACCCATCTTACCTGATGATCTGTTCGTTATAAATCTTATGACATCAAGGTATCCCCGTGTAGGTCCTGCTGTGACAAGGACATGCTGTCCTTTTAAATCTTTTTCAGTTAAAGCTGAAACCACTGCTTCAAAAATTTTTTCTGCTCTTACAAGCCTTCCTGTCCCTTCTTCACCACAGGCAAGAGATCCTTGTTCAGGTCCTATAAATTCAACTCCTATGCTTTTTAAGTAATCAATGCTTTTTTGAACCTGTGCAGCCTGATACATTCTCCAGTTCATTGCAGGAGCTATAATTACAGGACCACGAAAAGCAAGAAGAGTGGTTGTAAGAAGATCATCAGCAATTCCACAGGCATATTTATTGATTAAATTTGCAGTGGCTGGTGCTATTAAAAAGAGATCGCATTTTTTTGCAAGCTCAATATGAGAGAGAGGTTCCTGAAACATATCAATCAAAACTCTGTTGCCACAGGATATTTCAATGCTTAGAGGTGTAACAAAATAAGTTGCTTTTTCAGTCATAACAGGAAAGACTTCTGCTCCTGCTTCTTTTAAAAGCTTGATGATTTCAAAAACTTTGTATGCTGCAATACTTCCTGTTATGCCTATAAGAATTTTTTTATTTTTTAAAAGATCCTTCACTTTTAATTATTCTTGTTCATCAGAATGCTGTTCTGGTTGTTCTGAAAATAATTCTTCAAGCAATTTTTCAGCAGATTCCTTACCGTGTAAGTAAACTTTAAGATCCTTTTCAAGTTCGCTGAGGTCAGGAATTGTTTTTCTTTTGTCTTCAAGAAGTTTTTTAACATCAATCTGATTAATCTTTTCTTTGGCTTTCAACGCTTCTTCACCTGTAATGTACTCTACTTTGTTTAATAAAACCTCAAGAATTGCTGTGGTCGTAACTTTTTTTGCCTTTTTATCTAATTTTGATGTAGCACCAAGAGAAAGTTCAGCAGCTCTTTGAGCTGCTATAAGCACAAGACGATATCTTGAATCAATTTTTGTCCTGTCAATTTCTATTGGTAGAGAGATAATATCAAGAGTTTGTTCTTTTTTTTCCATTTTATTTCCTCCTTATTTTGTAAAGATTTTTTCTATTTCATTATGTTTTATTCTTTTTGTTTTAAGTCTTTCAGCACAGACTATGCAGAGCAGTTCATTTAATGCTTTTTCAAGATTATCATTTATTACAATGTAGTCATAAAGTTTATACTGTGAGATTTCCTCTCCTGCTTTGCTCACTCTCTTTTTTATTGTATCCTTATCTTCATTTCTCTGTAAAAGTCTTCTCTCAAGTTCTTTCATAGAAGGTGGAAGAATAAAAATTAGAATACTTTCAGGATAAAGTTTTTTTATATTTTTTGCTCCCTGCGTGTCAATATCAAGCAGTATGTCATATCCCTGTTTCATTAGTTGAGATATAACATTTTTTGATGTTCCATAAAAATTTCCGTAAACCTCTGCCCATTCAATAAATTCTTCTTTAGATATCATTTCTTCAAAAGTTTTTTTATCTACAAAAAAATAATCAACTCCATTTGTCTCTCCAGTCCTTGGCTTTCTTGTTGTATGAGATATACTCATTTTTAAATCAGGCAATGCCTTAAGCAGTCTCTCACATAATGTTGTTTTACCTGTGCCTGAAGGAGCAGAAATAACAAAAATATTTCCTCTTTTATAAAGTTCCATCATTCACCGTGTTTGCTTCATTAATTCTTTGGAAAATTGTTTCAACCTGTAAGGCACTGAGTATGATATGGTCACTATCAGTAATTATAATTGAACGGGTTTTTCTTCCTTCAGTTGCATCAATAAGTTTCCCTCTTTTTTTTGCTTCCTCTTTCATTCTTTTCATAGGCGAAGAGTTAGGATTCACCACTGCAACAATTCTTGATAAAGACACTATATTGCCAAAACCTATGTTTATGAAACTCATTGGATATTCTGAATCTGTTCTTTAAGTCTTTCAATGTTTGTTTTTATCTCAATCGCAAGAGTTTTGACCTGAAAATCTTCTGTTTTTGCCAGCACTGTATTTATTTCTCTGTTCATTTCCTGAAGTAAAAAATCCAGTTTTTTCCCCACATTGCCACCTTTCATGATATTTTCTTTAAACTGAATAATATGACTCTGAAGTCTATCAACTTCCTCCTTGATATCTGTCTTCTGGGCATATAAAATAATCTGCTCTAAGATCCGTTTTTCATCAAGGTTGTTTTCAGTTATCAACTGTTTTACTCTATTTTTCAAAGAGTTAATATAATTATTATAACCTAAATCCACAAAACTCTCTAAAGTTGCTATATCCTTTTCAAGATTATCAGCAATTTCTGTTAAAGTTTGTTTAATTATCTGTCCTTCTTTTTTTCTCATCTCATGAAGTGATTCAAGAGCCTCTGATACGGTAAGCATAAGGGTATTTACATCAGGCTGTTGTTCTTCATATATAAAAAGTTCTCTGAAGTTTGAAAACATTGAAATATCAATAGAGCCTAAAATGCTTAACTCTTTTTTTAAGTCAATAAATGCTTCATAAAGCTGCTTTGCAAGATTTTTATTGAGATAAACCCTGCCTGTTTTTTCTTTCTGATTGATCGTTACAGTAACATCTATTTTGCCTCTGTGAAATTTTTTCCTTATAAGATTTCTGATTTCAATTTCATGTTTTGAGAGTATTTGAGGCAGTTTTAAATTTATCTCAAGAAACCTGTGATTTAAAGATTTTGCCTCTACTCTGAATGTTCCTTTTTCAGAAAATCCGTATCCTGTAAGACTTTCTATCAATCTAATTCTCCTTTATTTTAATAACTTTATGTTTTGAAGTCTTACCCTTGATTATTTCAACTTTTGATTTTGGAACATTCAATATCTCAGAAAGCATTTCAACAAGTTCTTTATTTGCTAATCCATCATGAGGTTGAGATTTAATTTTCAGTTTTAATACATCTCCTTCAATTCCCTCTATTCCAGCAGTTCTGGCTCCTGTTTTGACTATTACTTTTAATGTATAACCATCTTTATCTTTTGATAACGGTATTTCCATTTTTTGATAACCAAAAACTATAGTATAAATTACCTACAAGCAAAGTTACAACTGTGAGTAAAATTCCTCCTAAAACATCTGTAAAATAGTGATATCTACAGTATATTGTGGAGATTATCAAAAATATCACAGGAATAAAACTCAGCAGGAATAGCTTTTTTGAATATTTTAACATTAAAATTAATACAACCAATGACACAGCCACATGTCCGCTTGGAAAGGCATCTCTTTTTATCCCTTCAAGGGAGTTCAGCAAATCTTTAATTTTATGAGCCAGAAATAATCCATTTAATTCATTTTGAAACATATGAGGAATGCTATATCTTGGACCAAGTGCTGGAAATAGCATATATCCAATATAGGAAAGATAATAACAGAAAAGCACAAGAAAGAGGGCTCTATAAAATTCTTGTTTATTTCCGTTCTTAATTAGATAAATCCCAATCATAAAGGGCAGAATATAATAAAAACAATAGGAAAGCTGCATTAATTCAGTTAATGCAGGATTTGCTATTTTATCAAAATACACATAGGGATAGAATCCTAAGATTGAATAATCAAATTTAAGCAATACTGCATCAATATCTTTTGGATTTATGTAAGCAATAAGCTCCCCAATTGTATCAAAGGCTATTAAAACAGAAAAAACAGGCAATCCGATGTTTTTTATGAAAGAAAGAAAGGCATTTTCTGGAACTTTACAAAGAAAAATCTGGAATATAACTATGGAGGCATAAATTATAAAAAAATTGAAAGAAGGCAGTCTGTCTGAAAAAATAAGCAAGATCAGGCACAGAAATGTAAAAAAAACAATATTTAGTTGAAATGCTGGTTGAAGCCTGAACAGTCTCTTTATCATTAGAGTTTTGATATTGCCTTTAGTATTGCCTTCTGCTTTTTTGATAAAGTCATACCTCTTTTTTGCTCAAAATAAAACTCTTCACCATTAAGAATATCAAAAAAAACTGAAGAATCAACAGCAACGCAGTTTTCTTTCCATGCTGCTTTTTCTATTTCTTTATCAGAGGTTATCACAATCCAAGAAAACTTTTCAGTGCTAAGTATTCTTTTTATTATATCATCAGCCTTTTCATTAGCTCCAGAGTAAATTATTCTCACTCCTGCACGATACTCCACAGTTTCTTTCCCAGGTCCTTCTTTATATCCGTCAAAGACAACGGTAATGTCATGTCCTTTTTTGTTGCGATACTGAATAAGTGCCTGTATTAGTTCATCTCTGGCTTTTTTTAAATCCCTGTGAAAAATTCCGATAAGATTATATCCGTCAATTAAAATTTTACTCATCTGGCATTAATTTTTCCAGAAGGCTCTCTGCCATAATTAAAAATTCATAAGCCTTATTTAAAGAATCTTCAGCCCTTTCTTTATCAATAACTTCAAAATCTCCATAGTCTACATCTGTTGTTCTGCTAAGCAGAATTTTAAAATATTCAACATATTTATTCTCAACAAGTCCAGATTTCACATTAATTCTATAATCTGCAAGCTCACTGTTAAAATCACCTCTTATTCTTGAACCAAAAGCCACAACAGCTTTAAGCCTGTGGGAAAAGATATTTTTTAACTTCTCTGTAATTCTTTTAAGGGAATCTTTTTCATACTTAAACATAATTGAATTATAACACTTTTTTATTTACCAAATCTCAATCTCCACACCATGATTGCTGCTTCTCTGACGATTTTTTTACTCATCTTTGAGGAGCCACTGTTTCTTTCATAAAAAATTATTGGGATTTCGGTAATTTTAAACCCCAGTTTATAGGCTCTATAAATCATTTCTATCTGAAAGGCATAGCCATTTGATTTAATACTGTCAAGCTCTATAACTTCAAGCACTTTCCTCTGGTAACAGCGATATCCGCTTGTTACATCGGTGAGAAATTTGAGTCCCAATATTGTTATGGCATACTTATTGGCAAATTTTGAAAGCAGCAGCCTTCGAAAATCCCATCCTACAACGCTTATTGTACCACGAGTGTATCTTGAGCCAATTACAAGGTCATATCCTTCATTGCATTTTTCTATGAATTTTGGAATATCACCAGGGTCATGGGATAGGTCTGCATCCATTTCAAATATACAGTCATAATGCCTGTTTAAAGCCCACTTAAAGCCTGTTACATAAGCTGTTCCAAGTCCGAGTTTTGCAGGTCTCTGTATTAAGTTCACTCTCTCGGACTGTTTTATCCACTTTTTTATTTTTTCCGCTGTATTATCCTTAGATGCATCATCAATAAAAAGAATATCCACTTCATGCTCAAGCAGTCTTGGAATCAATTTTTCTACATTTTCCGCTTCATTGTATGTTGGCAGAATTACGAGGACATTCATTTTAACTCCTTTTTAAATCTCAATAAATATAATAAAACAAAAAAGGCATTTATGCAAAAAATGTAAGCTAAATAATCAGAAATGCTTCTCAAGGGAAACATAAGAAATCCTGCATAAAATAGAAAAAGATGCGCATAAATCATGTAAAAATATCGCTCTAAGGCTACTGCCATACTGATAAAAACTATGTTGAAAAGAAGAGGTAGTAAAGCAATAAAATAAATGGGAAGGAATTTTAAAGCTGGTTCAAACTTCGTTCCAAAAAGCAGTAAAAATAAGGGTTTACCAATTAAAAGGCAGGCTATTTGAGCCATTACTTCAGAGACAATTACTATTGCTAACATATGAAATACCAGTTTTTTAAAAAATGCTGATTTTTTTGCTTCTACAAATTTCGGGAAATAAACGCCAAGAATTGTTAAAATAAACCATACAAGCACTTTTCCAACAATTGATACTGCTGAGTAAATTCCTGCAGTATGCTCATCAAGTATTCTTTTTATAAATATGTTATCTGCATAGATAAAAAAACCAATAGGAGAAGCATAAAGAGCTATGATTAACATTTTCTTTATATTTAATTGTGCTCTTTTGACTGTAAGATTTCCATTTATTATAAGAAGAATTATTAATACAGCAAATGCTCCAACAACTGTAGAAAAAAGGACTCCATCCACTTTTAACCCTACATAAATTGCTACTAATGCTGCAATTAATCTAAGTGTTAGCTCCATTGCTGTAGAGAAGGCAAAGAGAGGGAATTTACCAGTTGCCTGAAGAAAGCTTCTTTCCACAGCAACTAAAGACATTCCAAGCCATGCTAAAGCAATTATAAAGAAGTAGTAGTATTCAGTTACATGTAGAAAATCCTTAAGATAAGATGAGAAAGCACACACTAAAAGAGCAAATACTGCACCAATTACAAATCCCATTAATCTTAATGAATTAAAAAAATTAAATCTACTTTGATAGTTTTCAATTATAGTTTTGATGCTTACAGTTCCAAGAAGCACTGTAATATTTCCCACTGTTAACATAAAAGAATACAAAACCATAAACTCTCCATAAACAGCTGGACCAAGACTTCGGCTTACAGCAGAATGAAAAACATATCCAAGAATATTCACATAAACAAAGGCAAGCGTGACAGAAGATATATCTTTAAACATACATAATTAATAATGAATTTTTAACTTTCAAGGTTTCCTCAGAAGACAATAAATACTTTTTCCAAAAAATACTTCATAAATCACTATGAAGCATTCTGAACCAAAAATCAGGCTTAGAATAGGCACAAATGGAATAAGAAGAAAATACTCTACAGGTCTAAAGTGACCAATTTTTAATACTTTAAACCCTGACATCTCAGCAAGAGCTTTTAGACTTTTTTTTGTCCAGGGTCTTACATGGGTTGGATCAGAGAAAAAATTGAATCTACCTGGTAAAAAAACTGAAGTGTAATTTTCAGTAACACAGTAGAAATGACCTGCCTTTTTTAAAACTCTATTAGTTTCAAAGAAAAATTGTTGTGGATTTTGTAAATGTTCTAATAAAAATGTAGAAATAACTATATCAAAATAATCATCTTCAAAGGGAAGTTTTTGTTCTTCTATATCAACTTCATAAAAGTTAACAAAAGGAGGTAGATTCTTGTTTTTTTCTAAATCCACACCGTAAAACTCAGCATCAGAGTTAATATGTTGTCTTATAAATTTTAAGGTTTCTGCCTCACCACATCCGATATCTAAAATTTTCTTTGCAGATTTAATATTAGGAATCAGGTTCAGATTGATAATTCTGACTTTTATTCCCTGATAAAACTTTTGAATTCTGTTGAATTTTATTTTGCTTTTAAGAAAGCTTTCAAATACTTTATGCTCACTTACAATATGATCCTGATATCCTTTTTGCTTTTTATTCATTTGTGTAGCAATATAGCAAATTCCAACAAATATTTGCAAACCTCTTCAGATTGCCATTAGAAAATCACTGTCTTAAGCGACTGCAGCGTTTTTTGGTAACAGTTCCTAACGAAGCGAAAGTAAATTTTGTATCAACAATTTTAGGAAGCCTCTTAAAATTGAGAAAAAATAGTTGACTTAGATGTATAAAAACAGTTATATTTCAAAAGTTTTGGGCGATTAGCTCAGTGGGAGAGCGCTTCCTTCACACGGAAGAGGTCACAGGTTCGATCCCTGTATCGCCCATCAAGAATTATCAAGGGTTTATGAAACATCACACTCCCCTTTAAAATTACAAATTATGCAGTTTTTGTGCAGTAAGTTCTCCCTTAAAAAGGGGTAAAAATTGAAAATAACCGCTTACATTTTGCCTTCTTCAAAATGGGGTAACGCGAAATGGGCTTTAAAAGCTTTTAAAATCAAAGCCTTAGAAAGGCTACGTTGGAAACTTGACCTCATTTAAAAGGGATTGCGGCGGGAGCGAGACAAGAAGAAATACGAAAAATTGAAAATTCCGTATGACAATCGTGGACTTAATAAAGTTATTGCTAACTTACACTCATTTTTTTATATAATATTCAAATGAAACGGTTCTGGATAGTTCTCACAGTAATGCTGCCAACTTTTATTGAAATTCTTGACACTACTATAAATAATGTTGCATTGAGACACATTCAGGGAAGCCTCTCAGCAGGCGTTGATGAATCAACATGGATAATCACTTCCTATCTTGTATCAAATGCAATAGTTATTCCAATGGCTGGATGGTTAAGTAGGATTTTTGGAAGAAAGAATTATCTTATTTTTTCAATAGCTCTTTTTACAATTTCTTCCTTTTTATGTGGAATATCGTGGAGTCTTACATCTCTTATATTTTTTAGAGTTCTTCAAGGAATTGGTGGAGGAGGACTACAGCCTCTGAGTCAGAGCATACTTCTTGAGATTTTTCCAAAAGAAAAATACGGCACAGCAATGGCAATTTATGGAATGGGTATAATTATGGCACCAATTCTTGGTCCAATAGCAGGTGGATGGATTGCTGATAATTTTTCATGGAGGTGGATATATTACATAAACATTCCAGTTGGTATTGTATCCATTCTGATGACATATCTTGTGATAGAGGATCCTCCATATTTAAAGAGAGAAAAGCTTCGTATTGATTATCCTGGAATTATATTTTTAGCTCTCGGCATTGGATGTCTTCAGATAGTTCTTGATAAAGGTGAAAGAGAAGATTGGTTTGACTCAAATTTTATTATCATTTTATCAATCATAAGTCTTGTAAGCTTAGTATTGTTAATTTGGTGGGAGCTTAAGAAAGCAGAGCATCCTGTTGTTAATCTCAGGCTTTTTAAAGATAAAAATTTCTTTTTTGGCAACTTAGTGATGTTTTTTACCTTTGTAAATCTTTTTGGAAGCATTATTCTTTTGCCAATTTATGTTCAAAATTTAATGGGATATACAGCATTCTTGGCAGGACTGGTTTTAGGACCAGCAGGAATAGTCCAGCTTATAGCTTTTCCACTAAGTGGTAAAATATCAGATAAAATCAATCCAAAAATTCCTCTTGCCTTTGGAATTATAATGTGTGCATATTCAACCCATCTTATGAGTTTATTCAATCTTCAGGCAGGGTTTTGGGATTTTGTATATCCAAGAGCTGTTCTTGCCCTGGGTATGGCTTTTGTTATAACTCCTCTGGCAGTAATGACAGTAGCCTATATTCCAAAAGAAAAAATGCAGGATGCAACACCATTGAGTGCAGTGATAAGAAACATTGGAGGATCTGTTGGAACAGCAATCGTTACAACAATTGTATCTCAGAGAGCTCAGTTTCATCAGTTCAGACTTATAGAAAATCTCACTCCCTATGACATTCCCTATCAGATAGCTGTGGAAAAACTGAATGAGTATCTTCAGCCAAGAACGCTACTGCCACCTGAAGGAGCAATTTATAGAGAACTCATAAGGCAGGCTCAGGCAATTGCTTTTAATGAAGCCTTCTGGATACTCAGTGTTGGAATGCTTTCAATGCTTGTAACAATTATGTTTTTCCGGAGACCAACTTATAAAAAGAAAGGAGGTACCCATGATGCAATCCATTAAAGGGCAAGTTGCACTTATAACTGGTGCATCAAAGGGAATTGGCTTGGCAACTGCTGAAAAGTTTGCTAATGAGGGAGCTAATCTTGTTTTAGTAGCCAGGTCAAAGGAATTATTGAATAATGTAACTGAGAAGCTGACAACTTATGGAGTAAATGTGATCAATGTTCCTGCTGATCTTACAAAACCTGAGGAAGTTGAAAGAGTTTTTAAAGTATTGAAAGATTATTTTCAAAGGCTTGATATTTTAGTTAACAATGCTGGAAGAGGAATTTTTAATTACATTGAAAATGGCTCACCAAAAGAATGGAAAGAAGTTATTGATCTGAATCTTACAGGGCTTATTTACTGTACTCATTTAGCTGTAAAAATGATGATTCCCAGGAGAAGTGGTCATATTGTGAATATTTCTTCTGTAGCTGGAAGAGTTGGGATTCCGGGATGGTCTGTTTACTGTGCTACAAAATGGGCAGTTATAGGTTTTTCTGAATCAATTCGTAAGGAGTTGATAAAATACAATATTCGTGTTACAGTAATAGAACCAGGTGTTGTTGCAACTGAATGGGGTGAAAACATGCCAGAGGAATGGATAAAAAGTAGAGGTGCTATGAAAGCATTAAAAGCTCACGATATTGCAGAGGCAATCTATTATGCGGTAACTCAGCCCGAGCATGTCAGTGTAAATGAACTACTTATAAGGCCATCAGAGCAGGAAAGATGACACTTACTCATTTTGACGAAAAAGGACAAGCACGGATGGTTGATGTTACAGGAAAACCTGTAACAGAGAGAATTGCTATCACTGAAGGTATTGTAAAGATGAAGCCTGAAACCTTAAAAATGATTTTAAATAAGGAAATTGCAAAGGGTGATGTTTTTCAGGTTGCCCGTCTTGCTGGAATTATGGCTTCAAAGATGACTCCCCATCTTATACCGCTCTGTCATCCACTTCCAATTACATCAGTGGAGATTGATTTTGAACCTGATGAAGAAAACTCTCATGTAAAAATAAAAACCACTGTAAAAACAACAGCACAAACAGGAGTTGAAATGGAGGCAATGGTTGCTACCTCAATAGCTGCTCTTACATTTTATGACATGTGTAAGGCAGTTGACAAAGAGATGGTAATTGGAGAAATAAAGCTTATTTATAAATCAGGAGGAAAAAGCGGAGAATTTATTCGAACCTAATTATCTCTCTCTGTATCTCCACCAAAGTAAAGCTGTCTTTCTACATTTGGATTAAGTCTTATAAAAATTAAGATGGAATCTCCTTCTTTTTTATAAACTGTTTCAACCGGTTCAAGAAGTCCAAATACCCAGGGAAAATAAATTGGTTTCAGCTCATAGCCAGCATTTTTTCCTTTAAAAGATATTTCAGAACATTTTATAAAACTGACAAATGAATTGTCTTTTAAAATTTCATTGGTGATTTTCAGAGCTTCTTTTTCATTCAAGTTTTCAATTACTCTGTATTTAAAATTTGGCGCATAAGGAATTATTTTAATTTGATCACCTCTATCAAGAATTATGAATGTTTCAGGGTCATTTATAAATGAGTTTGAATATATAATTAAGTTGAAACTGCCTTTGATATCGCTTTCATTGCATTGGTTAAGTAAAACTTCTGCATGCAAATTAAATGGAAAAAGAAGTGCCAAAACTATGAGTACTTTAAGCAGCTTCACAAAAATATTATACTAAAAATTGTGGGTAAAGTTATAGGAAAAAATTTAACAAAGTATTACAGACAGTTTAAAGCCCTTGATTCAGCCAGTTTTGAAATAAGGCAGGGAGAATGTTTTGGCTTTCTTGGACCAAATGGTGCTGGAAAAACAACCCTTATGGGAATGATTTATGGATTTATTAAACCCTCTTCAGGAGAAATAGAAATAGCTGGTATCAAAGCCGATGAAAAAACTTTTCCAGAACTTAAGAAAAAAATTGGAGTTATTCCACAGGACAACAATCTTGACCCTGACATTGATGTCCTTGAAAACCTTATTGTTTATGCAAGATACTTTGACATTGGTAAAAAACAAGCCCTTAAAAGAGCTAT
>NZ_JBMFOO010000021.1:0-33739 GCF_049969575.1 Thermodesulfovibrio sp.
AAGCAAAGGTATCCTCTTATGCAGAACCAATGGCAAGAGCATGCATGATGGATGCTGCTGCATACTGTGTTGAAAATCCTGATACTTCAGGAAGCGGTTACACAATTACTGTGGCAAGTCTTAAAAACTGCTCAGAAGCAAGTATCCAAACTCCTGGTGGAAAGGTTATATTATCTGGAGCCAATTCTATTAAATGTGATTCTACAGGTTCAATTTATTCTGGTGGTGTAACAGGTTCTTTAGAGGGTGTGACTGCTTACCAAGCATACTGCTATGTTACTCAGGATGGTGGTGGATTTAAGTGCGAAGTTAAATAATTTAATAGGGCAGGCATGAGCCTGCCCATTCAATTCTTATGAAATTCAAAAACTCTTATATATGAATTTTAAAAACTTTTTCCTTCCTGCTTCTTTCTTTTTTATTATCTTCCTTTATCTCTTCTCACTTCCTCCAATTCTTTCAACAGGTGATGGAGGAGAACTTATAGCAGCATCATTCGGACTTGGCAGTCCTCATCCTTCAGGCTATCCTCTTTATGTTCAGATTGGTAAAATATTCAGTCTTCTTCCTGCTGGGAACATTGGAATCAGAGTTGAGTTAATCTCAGTTTTTTTCTCAATACTTACACTTTTTCTCGTATACTTTATGGTTTTTAAACTTTCAGGACAGAATCGTGAGGCATCCTTTGCTGCTATTGCATCTGTGATTTTTCTTGCTCTGTCCTACTCATTCTTTGGACAGAGCATAGTGGCAAAGTTTTATACTTTAAACTCTTTTTTTGTTATGCTTTTAATTTTATGTGGGACAATTGTAGTTTTAAATGGATATGACAGAAGAATGCAATTTATTGCTTCATTTATTTTGGGGCTTACGCTTTCAGCGCATCATACAGGATTTATGATGATTGTACCCCTTGGTGTTCTTGGATTTTTTTATTTCAGAAATTTTTTACGAAATCTTCCATTGAGTTTTCTCTTTTTCTTCCTTGGCTTTTCAGTTAATCTTTATCTCTTTATAAGAGACATGAAAGGAAATCTTTTCACCATGATACCTGTAATTGACATGGATTCTTTCTTAAAGGTTTTTTTAAGAAAAAACTATGGAGCAGGTTCATCAATTGATGTTACAGCCTCTGGTTTTGTTAATTTTTATGGATATTTCTACGCTTTTAAAAACTATCTTTACCTTATTGAAAAAAATTTTACTTTGTTTTCTATACCTTTTTTCATTCTTGGAGTTGTGTGGCTCTTTAAAAAATCAAAAAAACTTTTTATATTTGTTTTAACATCCTTTTTTATCTATTCAATTTTTCTTGCAAAGTTAACATTTTCAATGCAAAATCCTGACATTCATGAACTTTATGTGATAGGACATCAATATTTTATTCCATCCTTTGCCATTTACTGTGGTATAGTCGGGTTGGGGAGTTATTTTATATATAGCATTTTTGAAAAATATGGTTTTTACTCTCTTAAAAAAATTGTTCCAATTATTGTAATTTTCTTCCCTTTATTAATGATATTTGACAGGCTCACAGATCAGTATCAGGGAAAAAACTATGTTCCCTATTCGCATACAAAAGGGATTTTTACATCTCTACCAGTAGCATCAATTTATATGACCTACGGAGACAATCATGCTTTTCAGGGATGGTATTTAAAACTTGTTGGAAGATACAGAGAAGACATATGTCATATTGTTCTTGATGACTATAAAACCATGGTCTGGGCACTGCATGGCTGTAAACCCTATAGCCTTTACAGAGGACTTTTTCCTGAATTTTTTGATGGAAATTTGATAGATCTCACTGAAAAATACAGATATTACTCAATCATTGCTTTATCAGAAAAACATCCCCTTTATACCGTGGTTGACAGTTACCCTTATTTTTATATCTTCATTTATCTTGGAAAATCATCGGATAAAAGAAATTTTGATACATTTTTCATGGAAAGGATGAAAAAAATTGAACCTTTTTTAAATTATGAAGACTGCCTCACCCATACAACAGACGATGTTTACACGCTTCAGCTATGTAATTTCTCTACAATTGGATATATAAGCATCGCAAAAGCATATGAAAAAGCATCCGATAAAGACATAGCAGAAGTGGTATTTGATCAGAAATTAAGCTACGGCGATTTTACAGCACCCTTTAGGATGAAGCTTAAGGTTAATGATGAAAATGAAAAATATCTCAGCATTTACAATGCAGTAAAAAAATACAATAAAATGGATAAATTTCACCTATCAGGGAAGAAAAATGAAAAAGATTAGTTTATTTTTTCTCACAGTGCTTTTCATAATGCTTTTAATTCTTTATCTAAGACTTTTTTTACAGCAAAAAGACTTTATTAATGAAGCAAAACAAACAAATAGTCCAGTAAAAGCAATCAGTTATTATGAAAGAGTTATTCTGTCATATATCCCATTGAGTCCTTATAACAGAGAGGCAGTTAATGGAATTCTTGAGCAATGTAAAAAAATTGATAATGAACAGAAACTTTACTGTTATGAAACATTGAGAAGCGCTCTTTATCAAGTAAGAAGCTTTTATCAGCCCTACAGAGAGGAAATTAAAAGGCTTGAACCTCTTATCGCAGAGATTAAGACACATGAGATGATTCAATGGAAATATAATAATCTTTCAGAGAGGGATTATCAGCGTCTTTACAATTATAATATTGAAATCCTACGTTATGATGGTTCTCCATCTGTATTCTGGAGTATGGTGTCTGTTTTATCTCTTTTTGCATGGATTTGTTCTGTTTGCTTTATAATTTTTAAAGGATTTAAAACTCCAATAAATAAAAGATATCTCCTATGGGGATTGACAGGATTCATATTGTTTTTTAGCCTATGGATTATAGGGCTTTATAATGCATAAGCCATGAAAATTCTTATTTTACCACTTTACGGAATAGGCGATACATTGATGACAACTCCAGCAATTGAGACTCTGAAAAAATCCATTGACTGCAAGATTGTCAATATATGCATGTTCAAAAGCACTTATGAAGTCCTTCAAAACAATCCCTTCATTGATGAACTCATTTATTTTCCCTTTTTAGAACAGAGTTTTTTTAATTCGTTAAAATTTGTTTTTGCACTGAAAAGATTTGATTGCGCAATAAATTTTTATCCTTCAAACAGAAGGGAGTATAATTTATTGAGCTTTCTTACCAGAGCAAAAATCAGACTGGGGCATAGATATTTAAAAAGAGATTTAAGAGAGCTTAACTTTCTTAAAAATCGCACTTTAAAGGAAAACCCGGATCTCCACAATGTAGAAGAAAATCTCAGAATTCTTGAGCTTCTTGGGATAAAAACAGATAATGCTCCAGCAATGAAGATTTATCTTGATCAAGAGGAAATTCAACAAGGAAAGGCATTTGTAAAAAAACTTTCTCAAAAGTCAGTAAAAGTGGGTATTCATACAGGAACAAGTAGTTTTAAGGGACACAGACAGAGAAGATGGCAAAAGGAGAATTTTCTGGAACTTATAAATAGTCTGCCAGATGTAGATTTTTTCCTCTTTGGCACAATAGAAGAAGAACAGGAAAATAAATTTATATTCAATAATGCGAAATATGGTAATGTAATTATTATTCAAAATACACCTATTCGTAAAGTGGCATCAATCATTGCTCATCTTGATGCATTTGTTTCAAATGATTCAGGACTTATGCATCTTGCTGCTGCGGTAAAAGTACCTGTCGCAGCTATTTTTGGCCCTACAAATCCAAAATGGGTTTATCCATGGGGTGTAAAACACAGAATAGTAAGAGTTAATTTAAATTGTTCTCCATGTTTTTATTACTCTCCAGAACCTCTAAAATGTAAATCCGGGCTTGATTTTAAATGTTTAAAAGATATTGATGTTTCAATGGTAAAATCAGCATTGGAGTCATTAATTAAATCATAAATCTAATTTTACCCTTTCCTTCTCTTTTAGCTAAATAAGCGCATTGGTCAGCTTCTTTTAAAAGAAAATTTGACATTTCCATAATTTTTTCTGGCATCATAAAATTAATGAACATATTTGAAAAAATTGCTGAAGAAAAAATCCGGGAAGCAATGCAGCAGGGAATTTTTGATAACCTTCCCAATAAAGGAAAACCTTTAGAACTGGAAGACTTTAGCTGGGTTCCTGAAGATTTAAGACTTGCCTATAAGATTCTTAAAAATGCAGGATGTATTCCACCAGAGATGGAAATTAGAAAAGAAATAATTGACCTTAAAGAACTTCTCAAAACAATAGATGACGATGAAGAGAGAATTAAAAAAATCAGAGAGCTCAATTTTAAGTTACTGAAGTTCAACATTGGAAGAAAACAGCCCTTTTATCTTGAAGACTTCCCTGAATACGAAGATAAAATAATAAAAAAATTTATAGGATAACGGAGAGGGAGGGATTCGAACCCCCGGTGGTTTTACCCACAGCGGTTTTCGAGACCGCCCCAATCGTCCACTCTGGCACCTCTCCAGAAAGTTTATAATAAATTATATCACTTATAAAAATGGAAAAAGTAGTTGTTGCGATGAGTGGAGGTATTGACTCAGCTGTTACAGCCTATTTATTTATCAAAGAAAAAAGGGCTGTAGAAGGAGTGTTTTTTATTCTCTTTGACGAGCCACCAAACATAGAACTGGCAAAGAAAACTGCGGATTTTCTCAGAATAAAACTTCATATTGAAGACCTAAGAGAAGATTTTAAAAGATATGTTATCAATCCCTTTTTTGAAAGATACAAAAAGGGACTCACGCCAAATCCATGTATTCTTTGCAATAAATACATAAAATTTCCCGCTCTTAAAAGAATTGCTGATAAGGTATCTGCGAATTTTTTTGCCACAGGTCATTATGCGAGAGTGTTGAAAAAAAACGACAAATGCTTTCTTCTTAAAGGTATTGACAAAAAAAAAGATCAATCCTACTTTCTTTATGGAATAAACAGATTATTTCTTAATCAACTTCTTTTACCTCTTGGAGAATATACAAAACAGCAAGTTAAAGAAATTGCTCAGCAGGCTCAAATTCCTTCTAAAGTTGCTGAGGAAAGTGCAGAAGTCTGCTTTCTCAAAGACAAAAGATACTATGAGATTCTTAAGCCAGCATCTTATGGCCCTATAATTGAAGCATCAACTGGAAAAATTATTGGACAGCATGGAGGAATACATCTTTTTACCATTGGACAAAGAAAAAGACTGGGAATTTCATCTCCCTATCCTCTTTACGTAGTAAAAATAGAGCCGGCTATAAATGCAGTCTATGTTGATTCAAAGGAAAAGGCTTTTATGAAAGAATTTTATGTTAATCAACTGAATTGGCTTGTTGAGCCTGAAACTAATAGTTTTACCTGTGATGTTAAAATTCGCTATGCCATGAATCCTGAGAAAGCCTTCGTAATCATAATTGATAAAGACAGAGTCAGAGTAACTTTTGATGAGCCTCAGTTTGCACCAACACCCGGGCAGAGTGCTGTTTTTTATAATGATGAAGTTGTTTTAGGTGGAGGAATAATTACGGAGACAGTGCAAGGCTTCTGAGAGCCTTTGTCTCATCAATTCCAAACATAATGTTCATGTTCTGCACAGCCTGTCCTGATGCACCTTTTACAAGATTGTCTATAGCAGAGACAAGAATAAGCCTTTTTGTGCGGGGATTAACAACTGTACCAATGTAACAGTAGTTTGTTCCTTTTACATGCTTTATACCCGGGATTTCACCTTCTGGCAGAATCTGAATAAATGGCTCATTCTGATACTGTTGTCTAAGAATTTCTATTGCATCAGCAGTGGATAAATCTTTGTTCATACTGGCATATATTGTTGATAAAATTCCTCTGTTTAAGGGCAATAGATGGGTTGTAAAATCAATGGTTATTGAACTGCCAAAGGCAAAACCAAGTTCCTGCTCTATCTCAGGTGTGTGTCTATGTTTTGCCACATTGTAAGCCCTGAAATCCTCATTTACCTCACAATAGTTTAAACTGATTTCAGCTTTCCTTCCTGCTCCAGAAACACCAGAGCAGGAATCAATAATAATTGTAGATGCCTCAATCAGTTTATTCTTTAAAAAAGGATAAAGAGGAAGAATCACACTTGTAGGATAACATCCTGGATTGGCTATGAGTGTTGCTTTCTTTATTTGTTCCCTGTAAATTTCTGGCAATCCATAAACTGCTTCTTTAAGTAGCTCAGGATATAAATGTTGAGTTTTATACCATTGTTCATAAATACTTGCATTCTTAATTCTGAAATCAGCAGAAAGGTCAATTACTTTTTTGCCAGCCTGAAAAAGTTCTGCAGCCACCTGTTGAGATTTTCCATGGGGGAGTGCAAGAAAATAAACATCTGCTCTACTTTTGATTTTTTCAATTTGAAGACTTTCAAATTTAAGCTCTTTATAAATAAAAAAAGCAGGGAAAATCTCTGAAACTTTTATCCCTGCTGATTTTTCAGAAGTAACTCCGACTATCTCAACTTCATCATGCAGAGCAAGAATTCTTAAAAGCTCACTTCCTGTATAGCCACTTCCTCCGCATATGAAAACTTTTAGCATTTTATCTTTTGGAGAACTGAAATCTCTTTCTTGCCTTTGGCTGTCCGTATTTCTTTCTCTCTACCTCTCTTGGGTCTCTTGTAAGAAGTCCTTCTTTTTTGAGCTTTGGCTTAAGGTCTGGATTAAGATTTACAAGAGCTCTTGCAATTCCATGCCTGATAGCTCCAGCCTGACCACTTAAACCACCTCCATCAACTTTTACAATTGCATCATACTTGCCAGTCACACCTGCTACATGAAAAGGTTGCATAAGTATCATTCTCAGGGTTTCTCTTGGAAAATACTCTTCCACTGGTTTTTCATTAACTGTGATTTTCCCTGAGCCAGGCATTAGGATTACCCTTGCGATTGACCTTTTTCTTCTTCCTGTAGCTAAATTTTCAGCCATTATCTTCACCTCAAAAATTAACTTATTTTCAGAGGTTCAGGCTTCTGTGCAGCATGAGGATGCTCCGAACCTCTGTAAACTTTCAGTTTTTTTATCATTTTTCTGCCCAGTCTTGTTTTTGGAAGCATGCCCCAGACAGCATCAACAATAACTTCCTCAGGTTCTTTTTCAAGCCTTTCTTTAAGAGTTTCTGCTTTGAGATTGCCCATAAAACCAGTGTGATGATAATAAACTTTGTCAGTAAGTTTTTTTCCAGTTATCTTAATCTTCTCAGCATTGATAATTATAACAAAGTCTCCATTATCTACATTGGGAGTATAAGTTGGTTTGTGCTTGCCCATCAAAATCTTTGCGATTCTTGATGCAAATCTCCCAAGAGTCTGCCCATTTGCATCTGCAATATACCACTGTCTGTTAACTTCTTCTTTTTTTACAAAAGCGGTTTTCATTTTTATACCTCACCCCTAAAAATTTAATTATGAGCTAAAATTATAAAATACCTTAAAAATTAATTATTTGTCAAATAATTAAGGGATTGTCTCTATAAATGCATATTTTGGTTCATGAAGAGGAATAACCATATCAGTCATCGCTTTAGCTTTTAAAACTATGTCATAGGCTTCATAGGAATTTATAAGGGTTCCTGGAGGAATCACCTCCATGCCCATACCAAGGATTTTTGGTGGAGGATTAAGGTTTTCTTCAATTATACAAAATCCTGTTATTAAAAAATTGCCTTTTTCAGTATTTATGAGAACAGACATACCGCCCGGAGTATGGGCTGGCATATGAATCATTTTTATTCCTGGAAGAACTTCTGTATCTTCCGTTAATGGTATAATCTGACCATTGCTTTCAATCTCAGTAATAAAGTCTTCGTTGTATCTAAAATCAAGGGGATGAGGATTATGAACCTGCTTAAGCTCATTTTCATGAACATAAAATATGGCATTCACGCATTTTGAATCATTTTCACAATGGTCATTATGTAGATGTGTGTGTATTACAATATCAATATCTTCAGGCTTTAACCCCCATTTTGCAAGCCCTTCCTCAAATTTGTAAACTTTTCCAACAGCTTTTTCAATCTCAGTTGAACTACGAGGAGCAAACTCTCCTGTATCCACCAGAATGTTCTTGTTTCCACCCTCAATATACCATGAAAATATAGGTATAACAAATGGTTTACCATAGTCATGTTGATAGGTCATCATACCTTTGTCAAAAATTTTTGCTCCTACTACAATTGGATGAATCCTGTAAATCATTTTATTATATTAAGTATTTTTTACAAAATTATGTCAAGTTCATTTTCTAATTTAAAAATTCCTTTCGGAAATGATCTAATAAAATAACAGAGAAAGTCATCTGTCCTAAAAATTTTAAACTATTAATAAAGCGAGGTATTCTCTTATTGCTTTTGATGAAAGCGCAAAATTGCTAAATTTGGGTAAAAAACTGTAAATATTGTAATGGTTACTTTTTTTGAAATCTGCAGGATAAGGCAATACATTAAGGCCTGTTTTTTTAAAAAGTTTTTCTGCCCTCTTCATATGATAGGCTGATGTAACAAGAATTAATTTTTTAAAATTCTTTTGCCTGCATATTTCACTGACATAAAAAGCATTCTGAGATGTATCCTTGCTTTTACTTTCTTCAATAATTTTACCAGATTCAACTCCCAATTCTTTTAACATTTGAGCCATTGCTGCTGCATCTGAAATCTTTCCTTCTATAGCTCCACCAGAAACAATAACAGGAAGTTTAGTTTTTTTATAAACCACATAGCCTGCAAATAACCTGTTTAATGTATCCTCATTAAGAGAGCCTACGGAATAGGCACCTCCTCCAAGTATAACAATG
The DNA here is from genome assembly GCF_049969575.1 of Thermodesulfovibrio sp. Classification (NCBI taxonomy): domain Bacteria; kingdom Pseudomonadati; phylum Nitrospirota; class Thermodesulfovibrionia; order Thermodesulfovibrionales; family Thermodesulfovibrionaceae; genus Thermodesulfovibrio; species Thermodesulfovibrio sp. The sequence goes on from NZ_JBMFOO010000021.1 coordinate 8,816, forward strand.
GCATCAGCATTTAATTCTTCAAAAGCTTTATGTCTTTCAAGTGGATAAAACAACAAATCCTTTACAGGCTCAATAGATATTAAATAAACAAATAAAGCTGATAAAATTGCTAAAAAGCGAATAAATTTTCTTTTTTTCTCTAATACTGCTATCAAAAGAAAAATTATTATTAAGATGCCAGGTGGCAAAATCAAGGAAGTCAGAAATTTTTTCAGAAAAAACATAAAATTAAGTATAGCAAAATTGCCTGTTCAATGCAAAATTAAGTATAATTTTAAATTATGGAAACAATAAGAATACCAAGAATAATGAGGGAAATATCCAAAGATTTAAGAGCAAAGGGGAAATCTATAGGATTTGTTCCCACAATGGGTGCTCTTCATGAAGGACATATCTCTTTGATAAAAAGAGCAAAGCAAGAAAATGATATTACTGTTGTAAGCATCTTTGTAAATCCAACACAGTTTGCTCCAGGAGAAGATTATGAAAAATATCCAAGAGATGTGGAGTCAGACAAAGAAAAACTACAAACTATTGAAATTGATTATCTATTTCTACCCGATGTTGAATCTCTTTATCCAAAAGGATACAGCACTTATGTAACAGTAGAAGGTCTCAGTGACAAACTTTGTGGAAAATTTAGACCGGGCCATTTCCGAGGTGTTGCCACAGTGGTTTGCAAGCTTTTTAACATTGTAAGACCTACAAGGGCATATTTTGGCCAGAAAGATTACCAGCAATCATTAATAATCAGGAGAATGGTTGAGGACTTAAATTTTGACATTGACATTGTTGTCTGTCATACAATAAGGCATGAAGATGGATTAGCAATGAGTTCACGAAATCTCTATTTAAATGAACAAGAGAGAAAATCAGCAACTGTTATATACAAAGCTTTACAGCAAGGGGAAAAACTTTTAAAAGAAGGAGCTGAACCATTGGATGTAAAGTTGAAAATGATGGAAGTTATTAAAAAAGAATCACTTGTAAAAGAAATCCAATATGTTGGAGTCTTTGATCCAGAGACACTTGATGAAGCAAAAGAAAAACAGAAAAAATACTTACTTGCTGTTGCTTTAAAAATTGGAGATACAAGATTGATTGACAATCTTCTTGTTGAAGTCTAATCTTTAAATGTTTCCCTGATTTTAAGAAATTCATCAAAATTATTAAGGAAAATATCTAAAAGTTGAGGATCAAAATGGCTTTCCCTGCCTTTTTTCATAATATCAATTGCTTGCTCAATACTAAAAGCTGGCCTGTAAACCCTATCTGATGTTATAGCATCAAAAACATCGCATACAGCAACAATTCTTGCATAAATGTGTATTTCTTCTCCTTTTAGCCCGTAGGGATATCCAGAGCCATCCCATTTTTCATGGTGTTGTTCAGCAATTATTTTTCCTGCTTGTAAAGTGATAAATTTTGGCTGGGAAGTCAAAATTCTTCCACCTATAATAGTATGAAGCTTCATTATTTCAAATTCTTCAGGAGTTAGCGGACCAGGCTTTTTCAAAATATTGTCTGGAATCCCTACCTTACCAACATCATGTAATGGTGATGCATAAAATATAATATTTTGTTCTGACTCTGGCAGTCCTATAAGCTGAGCAAGAAGCTTGGAATAATAACTAATTCTTCTAATGTGCTGTCCTGTTTCTTCGTCTCTGAATTCAGAAATCATACCAAATTTTACCACCATTTCATACTCTGCTTCTTTTGCAAGCTCAAGTGCCTCTCTCAGTTCCTTTGTTTTTTTCATTAACTCTTTCTGCAAAACTTCATTTATATTTCTTACTAAATCTTGATATTTTTTAACCTGTAAATTGTTAATCACCCTGAGTTTTAGCTCTTCTGCATCAAAGGGTTTTGGAATAAAGTCATTTGCTCCATGTTTTAAAGCATTTTTTCTTTCCCTATCATCTCCAGAAAGAACAACAACAGGAATGTGTGATGTTCGAGAATCAGATTTTAAAACTTCTAAAACCTCTATCCCGTTCATTCTTGGCATTCTTATATCAAGAACAATGACATCAGGAGTGTGGTTTTTTAGAATTTCCAATGCTTCTACTCCATCCCTTGCTGTAAGAATCACAATATTTGGAGAATCTATAAAAATAGCAGATATTAATTCCAGGTTTACAGCTTCATCATCAACTACTAAAATTTGGGAAACTTCTTCAAACATGGTATGATATATTAACAAAATGATTGCATTATTGCAAAGAGTAAGTAAAGCAAGCATAGAAGTTGAAGGGAAAAAGGTATCAGAAATTGGGAAAGGTATTGTTGTTTTTATCGGGATACAGAAGCAGGACAGTGAAAAAGATGCCCAATATCTTGCAAATAAGATTATTAATCTGAGAATTTTTGAAGACAGCGAAGGTAAAATGAATTTGTCAGTAAAAGATATTTCTGGTGAAATCATGGTTGTATCAGAGTTTACTCTTGCAGGTGATTGTAAAAAAGGGCTGAGACCTTCCTTTGACAGAGCAATGCCTCCTCTGCAGGCTCAGAAATTGTATAATCAATTTATTGACTTTTTGAAAAATACAGGAATCTCTGTAAAAACAGGAGTATTCAAAAGCTATATGCATGTATATCTGGTAAATGAAGGACCTGTCACATTTATATTAAATACGAGGTGAGCCATGTTTGAAAGATTAAGAGAAAATCAATATTTCAATGAAACTGTAAGTTTTTTAAAAGAAAAAAATCTTTATGAAAGCTCTTACCTCGTTGGTGGAAGTGTAAGAGATGTATTGCTTGAGCGTGAAATAAAAGATATTGATTTTGCAATACCCTCTGATACAATTGAGCTTGCACGGGAGTTTGCAAAAAAAATTAATGGAAGTTTTGTTTTACTTGATGAAGTTTTTTTAATTGGCAGAGTTGTAAAGGACAGTATAACAGTAGATTTTGCCCAATTAAGAGGTGACTCAATTGAAGCAGATTTAGCAGAAAGAGACTTTACTGTAAATGCTATGGCAGTAACTCTTGATTGCAATAAATTGATTGATCCTTTTAATGGATTTCAGGACTTAAAAAACAAATTGATAAAAATGGTCAATGAAGAAAATTTAAAAGTAGACCCTCTGAGAGTGTTGAGAGCTTATAGATTCCATGCTACAATTGGTTTTGAAATAGAGGAAAATACCAGAGAAGCTTTAAAAAGAAATGCCCATTTAATGAAGATAACCGCACGAGAAAGAATAAAGGAAGAACTCTGGAAGACTTTTTCAACCTCTCATAGCTTTAAAACAATTAAATTAATGGCTGAAGACGAAATATTTAAAGCTATTTTTAAAACAAGTGAACCTCCTGACATTGAAGCATTAAAATTTGCTGAAGCTATTCTGTCTAATTCAAAAAGAGAGATCAAAAATTTAAGTTGTTTCAAATTTGCCTGCTTATTTGACTTTCACGCAATTGAATTAATAAAACAAATAAAACCTTCACGAAAAGAGCAAAAATTTGTTGAAGATTTAATTCAGGCTGGAGCAAAAATTAGAAAAATAGAGACATTGCTTGATAAAGTAAAATTTATAAGAGATTTTGAAAATATTCTTTATCCAGCTTTAATATTCGGAATGAGCAAGGATCCACTAAAAACAGCAAGAAAATGGTTTTATGATGAGATTGAAGATTTTTATAAAAAAGTTTATTTAAAAAACAAAAAAAAGCTTCCGCTTTTAAAAGGCGAAGATATACTTTCACTCGGATTTAAGCCATCTGCTGTTGTTGGAGAAATTCTCGAAAGAATAGAAATCCTTGTCCTGGCAGGTAAAATCTCAAATAAAGAGCAAGCAATTGAGGAAATAAAAAGGCGTTATCTTTTAAATATATCTGCTCCGTAACAGTCTATGGCAACAATCACAGGAAAATCTTTAAGTAAAAGTTTTTTCACTGATTCAGGACCAAGCTCAGGAAAAGCTATCTCCTGTGCTGAAACTATGTGTTTGCTTAGGAGTGCTCCAACTCCGCCTGTTGCAAGAAAATAAACAGCTTTGTATTTCTTTATAGCTTGCCTGACTTCTTCTGAACGTTGTCCCTTACCTATCATTCCTTTGAGTCCAAGGGAAAGAAGAAGGGGAGCATATGAATCCATCCTTGATGAAGTCGTTGGTCCTGCTGAACCTATAACCTTTCCTGGAGGCGCAGGTGTTGGTCCTACGTAGTATATTATCTGTCCTTTCAGGTCAAAGGGTAACGGTGCATCATTTTTTATTAATCCAACAATTTTTTTATGTGCCGCATCCCTTGCTGTATAGACATAGCCATTTATTAAAACAATATCTCCTGCTTTTAAATTTTCCACCACTTCATCTGTAAGCGGTGTTTCAATATTTATCATATTTCTGCCTCCTTGTGTCTTGCACAATGGCACTGAATATTTACTGCAACAGGAAGTGATGCAATATGACATGGGGCATACTCAATGTGAACAGCCAGTGCTGTAATATTACCACCAATGCCCATAGGACCGATATTAAGAGAGTTTATTTCCTCTAACAATTCTCTCTCAAGCTGAGCATAGGCAGGATTCTTGTTAGGTTGTCCCAGCTTTCTTAAAAGAGCTTTCTTAGCGAGAATTGCTGATTTTTCAAAGTTTCCTCCAATGCCAACTCCAACTATTATTGGCGGACAGGGATTGCCTCCTGCATTTTTTACTGTTTCAATAACAAAATCTTTCACTCCCTGAAGTCCTTGAGCAGGTTTAAGCATCCGAAGAGCAGACATATTTTCACTACCTGCTCCTTTTGGTGCAAGTCTGATTTTTAGCTTGTCTCCAGGAGTTAATTCAAAATGAACAATGCAAGGGGTGTTGTCCTTTGTATTTTTTCTTTCAAAAACAGGATCATCCACTACCGAAGCCCTTAAATATCCATCTCTTACTGCAAGCCTTACACCTTCATTGAAAGCATCCATAGGATCACCATCTTCATAAATTACTTCAGTTCCCCATTCAACAAAAATAACAACAACGCCTGTGTCCTGACAAAGGGGGATTTTATCTTCAATAGCTATTTTTTGATTTTCCATAATCTGTCTGAGTATTTCTTTTGCTAATCCAGATTCAACCTGATAAGCCTCTTTCAATGCCTTTGAAACATCCTCAGGCAGACAGATCACTGTATCCATGTAAAGTTTTCTAACTGTTTCTATAATCTCTTCCTTGCTGATTTTCCTCATATCTCAATTAAATACTTAATACCCTCCCCTCTTGATAGTTTTTCAAATGCTTGAGAAATCTCAGAAAGAGAAAATTTTCCTGAGATAAGCTCTTTGAGCTTTAGCTTACCAGATTTAATTAAATTCACAGCATCTTTAACATCCTCTGGAGTATAATGAAACACACCTTTAAGTGTTATTTCGCCATAGTGAAGTCTGCCTGCATCATAGCATACCTCTGTGCCAGTCTTGAGTCCTCCAAAAAGCAAACTCATGCCACCTTTTCTCACATAATTTACTGATTTAACCCATATTTCCTTTTGTCCTGTGCATTCAATAACACTGTCAAAACCGAAACCATCAGTAAAATCAACTGGATTTTCTTGAGAATTGTAAACTTTATCAGCACCAAGGCTTTCAGCCAGAGCAAGCTTATTCTTATTTCTTCCCATAACTACCACACTTATACCCATACTTTTTAAAACCTGAAGAAAAAGAAGACCAACCGGACCTGTTCCTATTATGAGAATTCGGTCTTCCTTTTTGGGATTAAGAGCCTTTACTCCGTGAACTATACAGGAAAGAGGTTCTAAAAAAGCAGCTTCTTCAAAATCTATATTTTCTGGCTTGTGAAACATGTTCTGCCTTACAACTCTTTCCTTTACAACAATATATTCAGCAAAAGCACCAAGCATCATTTCCTTTGTTAGAGTATCGCAGAGATTAAAAAGTCCTCTTTTACAATACACGCAATCTCCACATGGTGCTGTGTGAACAAGCATAACTGCATCTCCGGTTTTGAAGCCATTTACACCTTTACCAACATCCTCAATAACTCCGGAAAATTCATGGCCAAAAGGTCCTGGCATGGGAATGAGAGGATGTCCTCTTAAATAGGCTTTAAGATCAGTGCCACAGGTAAGTGCTGCTTTTATGCGGACAAGAACTTCTCCTTCATTTATTGTGGGAACAGGTTTTTCTACAACTTCAATTTTATTTGGGCATATGAGATAGGCTGATTTCATTGTATTTCATCCATTTTCAAGCTTTTTTCATAGAGTTCTTTTTTGCTCAATCCATAAAGCTCAGCTACTATTCTAACAGCTTCTTTTCTTCCTTTTCCTTTTTTCATAAGATCTTTTACTTCAATCAAAGCCTCTTCAAAGCTCTGAGTAGTCTCATGAGCACCTTCGATGATTATAACATATTCACCTGCTATCTTAGAATTTTCAAGTTTTTCAATTACTTCTGAAAGCCTACCTCTTAAAACCTCTTCAAACATCTTAGTAAGCTCTCTTGCAACACAGCAAACTCTGTCTCCGAAGACATCCAGCATGTCTTCAAGGGTTTGCAAAATCCTGTGCGGTGCTTCATAAAAAACAAGGGTTCTTTTTTCTATGCTCAGTTCAAGAAGTTTCTTTTTTCTCTGCGACTGTTTAACAGGAAGAAAGCCTATAAAAGTGAATTCTTCTGTAGGAAGTCCAGAAATACTCAATGCAGTTATCAAGGCTGTTACACCCGGGATTGGTATGAGTTCTATCCCTTCTTCAATAGCCCTTCCGATAACCACAGCACCAGGGTCTGATATTCCTGGAGTTCCAGCATCAGTAATAAGCGCAACTGAATGTCCTGAACGAATTTTTTCAATTATTTCTTCTGCACGCACTTTTTCTTTCTCTGACCAGTAACTTATAAGAGGTTTCTTTATTTCGTAATGGTTAAGAAGTTTTAGACTGTGCTCTGTATCTTCACAGGCAATATAGTCAACTTTTTTTAAAGTCTCAATTGCCCTTAAAGTTATGTCCTCAAGATTACCAATTGGCGTTGCTACTATATAAAGCCTTCCCTGAGACATTTATTCTTCCTTCAATAACTGTCTAAGGCGTTTGTCAGCTTTTATTATTTCATCTACATTCTCACCTGTGATATCCCAGCTGTATTCACCTTTTTTATCTCTGTGGAGTTTTATTTTAACAGGCTTTTTTGGCTTCGCATACTGAAGCGTTTTGTCTTTTTTAACCTGAACCTGCGGCTGACAAAAGGAATTATCTGGCAGAACAGTAAGCGCAAAAAATAAAAAGATTATAAAAATTACTCTCTTGAGAGACTTTAAATTATACAATTCAGGCATTCTATCCTCCAAACCTGTTTGTTATAGGAAAACGCCAGTCTTTACCAAGGCAGACAGGGGATACCTTTATGCCCAAAGGTGCCTGTCGTCTTTTAAATTCTGCTCTTTTGACCATCTGTAGCACCTTTTTTACAGTGTCTCTGTCAAAATCTTTTTCAATTATTTCTTGCTGTCCCATACATTTTTCAATGTGAAGATATAAAATCCTGTCAAGCACTTCATAAGGTGGTAGTGTATCCTGATCAATCTGTCCTGGTTTAAGCTCTGCAGAAGGCGGCTTTTTAAATACTCTTTCAGGAATCCTTCCACGGGATGCCCATCTTGCAACTCTGTAAACCTGAGTTTTATAAACATCCTTAATTACTGCATATCCACCAGCCATGTCACCATACAGGGTTGCATAACCAACAGATAGTTCTGACTTATTTCCTGTTGTTATTACAAGCCATCCAAATTTGTTTGAAACTGCCATGAGAATGTTACCACGGATTCTGCTCTGGATGTTTTCTTCTGTAACATCCTGGGGAAGGTCCTTAAAGGTATCTGAAAGGGATTTAAGATATTCCTCAAAAAGTTCATCAATGGAAATTTCAATTAATTCAATTCCAAGATTTTTTACAAGCTCATACACATCTTGTCTGCTTTCCTTTGATGTGTATCTTGATGGCATAAAAACACCAATAACTCTATCTCTACCCAGTGCCTCTACTGCAATCAATGCAACAAAGGAAGAGTCAATTCCTCCACTTAATCCAAGACATACTTTTTTAAAGCCATTTTTGTTAACATAATCTCTCAATCCTGTGGTTAAAGCCTTGAAAATCTCCTCTTCTTCAGTCATTTCATATGCAGACTCTTTTCTGCTCAGAACGACTTTGCTTTTTGCTTTTCTTTTTAACGGAATTTTAATAATTTCTCTATCTCCAAAACAAATTTCCCATCTTATCTTTGGCTCACGCAGTCTTGTTTTTGTGACTTCCTCAATATCAAGATCTGCAATTATTAAATCTTCCTCAAAGGCTTTTCCCATAGCCATAATATCACCTGATGGTGAAATAATAAGACTTCTCCCATCAAAAACTATCTCATCCTGTCCACCAACCATGTTTAAGTAGCAGACATAAACTCCCATGTCATAGGCTCTTGTTGTAAGCATTCTTGTTTTTTTCTGATACTTCCCTGCATAAAATGGTGATGCACTTATATTTATTATTAATTCCGCACTGTTTGCTACCTGAATAAGCCCGGGAAGAGAGGGATGAAAGATGTCTTCACATATATTCACAGCAAAAAATACTCCATCATATTCATAAACAGGAATTCTGCTTCCAGGCTTAAAATATCTCATCTCATCAAAGACACTGTAATTGGGAAGATAAATTTTATGATAAACATCAATCAAGCTTTGATTTGCAATAATAGCAGCAGAGTTATAAAGATCATCCTTTTTCACTGGCAAACCAGCAATTACTATGAAATCTTTAACATTTTTAATTATCTCATTTAAAGCTTCCTCTGCTTTTTTTATAAAAGCTGGATAAAAAAGAAGGTCTTCAGGATTGTATCCGGTTATGGCAAGCTCTGGAAAAACAATAATTTCTGCTTGTTTAGTCACTGCTTTATCAATGTATGAAAGAATCTTCTCAAGATTCCCTTCAATATCTCCAACAACAAGATTTATCTGGCATAGTGCTAATCTCAGGGTTCTCATATATTACAGGTTGGACAGCATTTTATTGCATCAAAGGCATAAAGTATTCTTTTTTCCTTTGGTAGCTTTTCAGAAGGATATGGCATAAATTTCAGGGATGAAGCAAACAAATCCTCTTTTTTTGGAATATCCATTGTTTCTTTAACTTCTCCTGTAAGGATATTTATCAACCTTCCCTGTCTTCCATCTGTTACCATAGCAAATGGAATCTGATAGGGCTCAACAACTCTACAAAAAGCAAGCATAAATCTTTCCCATGACTCAATACTTGCAGGAGTGCATTTTATAGCATACAAAACCTTTTCCTGTAGCCTGATAAGTATATCTACACTGGTTATAAACCTTTCTTTCTCAGAAACAACAACTTCATAGCCTCTGTTAAGCTCAATGTTGTCCAATGTATAGCCACGCTCAATTAAATATTGAATCATTAACCTTTGAATGTATCCGATGCTTTGCGCAAAAAGTTCTTCCTGTTGCTTGAGAATATCTCCAATAAGTTCCTTCCTTTCTTCTGGAAAATCTGGCGTTTTATTAAGTGGTAAATACATTTAAGCCTCCTTTTTCCAAAAAATTCTTTATTTCAACACAAAAATAAAAGAAATTCAGTTTCATGCAAAAACTATCATCTTTCAATATTTTTAAACAATAAAGGCTAAAAAATCAAACTATAAAGAATGACAAATAATCATTTTTATTGAATAGCTTTATTTATTTTGCCACACACTGGGCAGGCGGGGTCTTTCTGGGCTTTGAAAGTTTTAAAGTCTTGGCTCATTCCATCCCAAACAAAAAGCTTGTTTTTAAGATTCTTGCCAATTCCTACCAGATACTTTATTGCTTCCAGTGCCTGAAGCGCTCCTATTACTCCAGGAGTTGCACCTACCACGGGAAATGTCTCTTTCGGTGGTGCTTCAGGAAAAAGACATTTAAGACATGGTGTTTCAGGAGGCTGAATAAAACTTAACATTCCCTGTGCTCCATAAATTGCACCAAAAACAAGAGGAATACCCTTGTTTATTGCAACTTCATTAAGAATATACCTTGTCTCAAGATTATCCATACAGTCCATGATTATCTGTGAATCTGCTACAAGAGCATGAGCATTTTCTGCTGTAATCTTTTCGGTAACAGGAATTACTTCCACATCAGGATTTATTGCACTAAGGGTAATCTTTGCTGAAAGAGCTTTATTAATCCCGATTCTTGTATGACTGTGCAGTATCTGCCTATTTAAATTGGTAATTTCTACACTGTCAAAGTCACATATGATTATTTTTCCCACTCCTGCAACAGCAAGATAAATTGAAACAGGGCTTCCAAGACCACCTGCACCAGCAATAAATACAGTGGAATTCTTAAGCTTTTTTTGACCTTCCTGTCCCCATCCATCTATTAGCATCTGACGGTTATATCTTAAGAAATCCATCCAATGACCTCTTTCATTTCTTTGAGAGTCTCTCCAGCTATTTTCTTTGCCTTTGTAGAGCCTTCACGGGCAATTTCAATCAGCAAAGAAGGATTATCAATTATATGCTGTCTTTTGTCCCATATGGGTTTTAAAGTATTAATTACATGTTTTATAAGAATTTTTTTACAGTCAACGCAGCCAATGCCTGCTGTACTGCAGCCTTCAATTATTTCCTTTTTTTCCTCCTCTGTGGAGAATATTTTGTGCAGATCAAAAACAGGGCATTTCTGAGGGTCTCCTTTGTCTGTTCTTCTTTTGCGTGCTGGGTCAGTAACCATTGTTCTTATTTTTTCTGTAACTGTTTTTTCATCATCACTTAGATAAATGGCATTTCCATAGCTCTTTGACATCTTTCTTCCATCAGTCCCGGGTACCTTCGGAAACTCTGTAAGCAAAGCCTCTGGCTCAGGGAAAAACTCTTTTCCATAAAGATAGTTAAATCTTCTTGCAATTTCACGAGAAATCTCAAGATGTGGAACTTGGTCAATTCCAACAGGTACATACTTTGCCCGATAAATTATTATGTCTGCTGTCTGAAGTACTGGATAACCAAGAAATCCATAGGTATCAAGGTCTTTATCTTTAATCTGCTCTTTCTTCTCTTTGTAAGTGGGGACTCTTTCAAGCCATCCAAGTGGTGTAATCATGCTTAAAAATATATGAAGTTCTGCATGTTCAGGGACCTGTGACTGAATGAATATGGTTGATTTTTCAGGGTCAAGCCCTGCTGCAATAAAATTCATAAGAAGATCAACTGTCCATTGTTTTATCTGCGAAGGATTTCCATATCCAGTTGTCAATGCATGCCAGTCTGCAACAAAAAAATAGCATTCATATTTGTCCTGAAGCCTCACCCAGTTTGAAAGAGCTCCAACAAGATTTCCAAGATGAAGTGGTCCGCTTGGCTGCATTCCACTTAGAACTCTGTCCATTTATCCCTCCTAAAAAAGTGAAAGTATACTGAAAAAAAATTTTACCAACGGCCATACAAAAACAGTTGTCAAACCTGTAATAATCATGAATATAACGATTAGAGAGCCAAATGGCTCGATTTTTTCCATCATCTGAGCATACTGTAAAGGTAGCACTCCCATTAAAATTCTTCCTCCATCAAGAGGTGGTATAGGAATTAGATTAAATGCCGCTAAAACTATGTTTATCATTATTGTGGATCTAAGAATTAAAATCAAAGGGTCAAAAATATAATCAGGAATTGCGCCCATTAAAGGTAAAACAATCAATTTGAGCATAATTGTGCAAATTATTGCTACCAGAAGATTTGCCGCAGGACCACCTGCTGCTGTAAGTGCCATACCTGCTCGGGGATTTCTGAAATTGTAAGGATTTACAGGAACAGGTCTGGCATACCCAAATACCCACTGTCCATTTGTAAGAATAAGAAGCATGAATGGCATAATTATCGTTCCAAAAGGGTCAATATGGGATAAAGGATTGAGAGTCAGCCTTCCTGAAAGCTTTGCTGTATTGTCACCAAGCCTGTAAGCTACCAAACCATGAGCAAGCTCATGAAAAACAATTGCAATAAGTATTGCAGGCGTCGAAATTATAATCTGTCTTAAAATTCCTGTAAAATCCATTATCTTATCCTTATCATTACTTCATCAGGGTTGACCATGTCTCCCTCTTTAATATAAATCTCTTCAACTATGCCATCAATTGGTGAGTGAATCTCATTTTCCATCTTCATTGCCTCAACTATTACAATCGTGTCTCCAGCACTGACTTTGTCACCTTTTTTAACCTTAATTTTTACTACCGTACCAGGCATTGGGGAGGCTATGTCACCAGGTTCTGAAGGTCTTGGTCTAACTGATTCTTTTGGTCTGATTTCCACTTTTCCTTCCTCACTGGGAACAATCTCCTGAAGAGGTTCAACAATTACTTCAACAAGTTGATTGTTTACATAGAGAAAATAAGGTCTTTTACCATCAACCTTGTGTCCTTTACCACCAACCTTTACATGATAGGACTCTCCATAAAGATTTATGATAAACTCTGTTGGAGCAAGGCTTGGAGCAGGTTTTGCCTCTTCTTTCCTGGGCGCAGGGACTTCTTCTTTAATTCCTTTTTCCTTTGCATCGAGGAACTCAAGGAAAATCTTGGGGAAAAGGCAATAACTGAGCACATCTTCATCAGAGCGAGCCTTGTCTTTTAACTCTGCTTTTGCCTTTTCAAACTCTGGCTCAAGAAGGTCTGCGGGTCTGCAGGTTATAAATTCTTCATCGCCAAGAATTTTCTTTCTCACTTCCTCATTTACTGGCACAGGAGGCTTGCCATAAAGTCCTTTGAAGTAATTTTTCGTTTCTGTTGTGACCATTTTATATCTCTCACCTGTAAGAACATTCAAAGTTGCCTGCGTTCCCACAATCTGGCTTGAAGGAGTAACCAGAGGAGGATATCCAAAGTCTTCTCTTACACGAGGAATCTCTTCAAGGACTTCTTTTATTCTGTGCAAGGCATTCTGCTCTCTGAGTTGATTTACAAGATTGCTGAGCATTCCTCCAGGAACCTGATAAACAATGACTTTTGGATCAGGACCTATGTATTCACTTTCAAAGTGTTTATATTTTTTCCGTGTTTCATAAAAATAGTCAGCAATCTCATCAAGAAGCTCCATATTGAATTTTGGGTCTCTTTCAGTCCCTTTAAGTATGTGACATATTGTCTCAAGAGGGGGTTGAGATGTTCCACCAGCCATTGTTGAGATTGCTGTATCAACAATATCCACTCCTGCTTCTATTGCTTTTATTGTTGTTGCCACTGCCATTCCTGCTGTATCATGGGTATGAAGATGTATTGGTAGATTTATCTGTTCCTTTAGTTTTTTTACAAGTTCATAAGCAGTATAAGGATCAAGAAGCCCTGCCATGTCTTTTATGCAGATGATATGAGCTCCCATGTCTCTTAAATTTTTGGCAATTTCAACAAAGTAATCAATTGTATAAATTGGTCCGATAGTATAGCAAAAGGCTGCCTCAACAGTACCTCCATATTTTAATGTTGCCTCTATAGCCTTTTCCATGTTTCTTAAGTCATTTAAAGCATCAAAAATCCTGAAAATATCTATGCCATTTGCACAGGCTCTCTCAACAAATTTTTCAAGAACATCATCAGGATAGTGTCTATATCCAACAATATTCTGTCCTCTAAGAAGCATCTGAAGTTTTGTGTTTTTAACAAGCGCTCTTATTGTTCTCAGTCTTTCCCAGGGATCTTCTCTCAGAAATCTCAAACAGCTGTCAAAGGTTGCACCTCCCCATACTTCAAGAGAGTGAAACCCGACTCTGTCCATCTTCTCAGCAATAGGCACTATATCCTCAAGCTTCATTCTTGTGGCATGAAGACTTTGATGGGCATCCCTCAATGTAGTATCCATTATTTTAACAGGTGATGATTTTGACATCTCTACACCTCTTAATTTTATTTAAACTCTGCTATGAGCAATAATGGCAGCAGACAGTATCACTGCCATATCAAAAGGATCTTTTTCTTCAATGTAAAGCAGGCTCGGAAGCTTTTCTTCTATATATCTTGTGCTGAAGTTGCCTTTAAAGAAATCCTCATCTTCCATGATCTTTATGTAAAGAGGAATTGTTGTTTTAACCCCTCTTATAATGTATTCACTCAAAGCGCGATGCATTCTTCTGACTGTCTCTTCCCATGTTCTTCCTCTGGCAACAAGCTTTGCCAGAAGAGAGTCATAATATGGTGAAACATTATACCCCTCAGTTACATGTCCATCAATTCTAATTCCGAAGCCACCAGGAGAGTAATAGGCAGTAACAGTACCTGTAGAAGGAAGAAAATCGTTCAGAGGGTCTTCAGCATTTATTCTGCACTGAATGGCATATCCATTAAGAGTTACTTCATATTGCTTTATTTCAAGGGGCTCACCACAGGCAATTTTTATCATATTTTGCACGAGATCAATTCCTGTGATTTCCTCTGTAATTGTATGTTCCACCTGAATTCTCGTGTTCATCTCAAGAAAATAGTAGTTGAGATTTTCATCAACAAGAAACTCAACTGTGCCCACGTTATCGTAACCAACCTCATAGGCAAGTCTTTTTGCTGCTTCTCCCATCTGGCATCTTACTTTTTCTGTAAGTAAGAGAGATGGTGCAATCTCAATCAGTTTTTGATGTCTTCTCTGAATTGAACAATCCCTTTCTCCAAGATGAATAATTTTTCCGTATTTGTCAGCCACTATCTGTATTTCAATGTGATGGGGTCTTTCAAGATATTTTTCAATAAAAACTCTCTCATCACCAAAGGCTTTTTTTGCCTCTGACATAGCAATTGGTATCTGTCTCTTCAAGGATTCTTCATCATAACAGATTCTCAATCCTCTTCCACCACCTCCTGCAACAGCTTTAACCATTACTGGATAACCGATTTCTCTGGCTGCACTCAATGCTTCATCTATACTGTGCAGAGGAGGTGTGCCTGGCAACAGAGGGATACCAAGCTTTTGAGCAATTTTACGAGCTTCGTCTTTAAGCCCCATTTTTCTTATTGCCTGAGGATTTGGACCAATAAAGGTTATTCCAGCCTGTGCACAGGCTTCTGCAAACTGAGGATTTTCAGCAAGAAAACCATATCCTGGATGAATTGCATCCGCACCCACATTTTTTGCAAGCTCCACTATTCCGTAAATATTG
Source organism: Thermodesulfovibrio sp. (assembly GCF_049969575.1). Lineage (NCBI taxonomy): Bacteria > Pseudomonadati > Nitrospirota > Thermodesulfovibrionia > Thermodesulfovibrionales > Thermodesulfovibrionaceae > Thermodesulfovibrio > Thermodesulfovibrio sp. The sequence continues at coordinate 23,983 of NZ_JBMFOO010000021.1, forward strand.
AGGTAACCTCTTAAAGGGCCTGGAGTGACAAGATAGGCTTCATCGGCTTTTTTAACATATCTTGCTGTTGCATCGGGCTCACAGTATATGGCAACAGTGCGAATTCCCAGTTCTTTACAGGCACGGATTATTCTTAATGCAATCTCTCCTCTGTTTGCAATTAAAACTTTTTTAAACATAGCCTGCCTTTCAAAGGTAAATATAAAAATTTTAAATTAAAACTTAAAATAAATCAATTAGCAGTGATATAATAAGTTTATGTTTGCTGAAATTAAAAGAAAAATCAGGAATGCAGAGAGAATTAATAAAGATGAAGCATTAGAGCTTTTTAATACAGATGAAATTCATGAGCTTGGTGAACTTGCAGATGAGGTATCAAGAAGTTTTAATTCAAATAGGGTTTATTTTATCGTAAACCGACATATTAATCCTACCAACATATGCGTCAATCGTTGCAAATTCTGTGCTTTTTCCCGTTCAAAGGGAGAGGAAGGTGCCTATGAATTAAGCATTGATGATATAATCGCTCAGATTAAAGAAGCTCATAATACTATTGGTTATATAAGCGAAGTTCATATTGTATCAGGACTTCATCCTGAATGGCAGTTTGAATACTATCTTGAAATGATTTCAAAAATAAAAAGAGAGTTTCCTTCAATTGGAATTAAGGCATTTACAGCTGTTGAAATTGATTACTTTGCAAAAAAATCTGGTTTGACTATAGAGCAGACACTCATGAAACTGAAGGAAGCAGGACTTGATATAATGCCCGGAGGTGGAGCAGAAATTTTCAATCCTGAGGTAAGAAATAGAATATGTCCAGAAAAAATTTCTGGTAAAAGATGGCTTGAAATAATCAGAACTGCTCACAGGCTGGGGATAAAAACAAATGCTACGATGCTTTATGGTCATGTGGAAACATTTGAGGATAGGGTTGACCATTTGATGAAATTGAGAGAACTTCAGGATGAAACAGGAGGTTTTCTTGCTTTCATTCCTTTAAGTTATCAGCCTGAAAATACGGATATTAAAGTTCCCTATCCAAGTGGAATAGATGATTTAAAGACAATTGCTGTCTCAAGGATTGTGCTTGACAACATTCCACACATAAAGGCTTACTGGATAATGCTTGGAGAAAAGCTTGCACAACTTGCCCTGCTTTATGGTGCTGATTGTCTTGAAGGAACAGTAATTGAAGAAAAAATTGCCCATTCAGCCGGTGCCCGCTCAAAAAAGGGAAATACCATTGAGGAACTTATTCATCTGATAAGGGAGGCAGGCAAAATTCCTGTGGAAAGAGACAGTTTCTATAATGTGGTAAGATTATGGTAAGAATTGACAAAAAACAAGCTCTTGAGATGCTTAAAGAAGCCTCTATCTATGAGCTGGGCAGAATTGCTGATAGCATAAGAAAAAAGCTTCATCCAGAAGGCATCGTTACCTTTGTTGTTGACAGAAATATAAATTATACCAACATCTGTATTAACCGTTGTAAATTTTGCGCTTTCTGGAGACCAGCAGGACATCCAGAAGCATATATTCTTACAAAAGAAGAGCTTGCACAGAAAATTCAGGAAACCGTTGAAAAAGGCGGTACCCAGATACTTCTTCAGGGTGGAGTGCATCCCGAGCTCGGATTAGATTTTTACATTGATATGCTTAAATTTATAAAGAGTAATTTCAAGATTCATGTGCATGGATTTTCTCCTCCAGAGATTTCCTTTCTTGCAAAAAAACAGGGCATGTCAGTAAAAGAAGTGCTTGAAATACTGAAAGAATCAGGGCTTGATTCAATTCCTGGTGGTGGCGCAGAGATTTTAAGTGACAGGGTGAGACAGCTTCAGTCACCAAATAAAATAACAGCAGCAGAATGGTTGAATGTGATGAAAGAAGCTCACATGGTCGGGATAAAGAGCTCGGCAACAATGATGTTTGGAAGCATTGAAAAAGAGGAGGATATAATTGAGCATTTAGATGCATTAAGACAACTTCAGGATGAAACAGGTGGATTTACTGCCTTCATTCCATGGAGTTTTCAGCCTTCCAATACAGAGCTCAAAAGAGAATTTCCTGAGCTTCATGCAGCAGGCTCTGTAAAGTATCTTAAAGTTCTCGCATTAAGCAGGATTTATCTTGACAATTTCCATAATATTCAGGTCTCCTGGGTTACCCAGGGTATAAAAATTGCTCAGGCAGGACTCAGGTTTGGTGCTAATGATTTTGGTTCAACCATGCTTGAGGAAAATGTTGTAAGGGCAGCAGGAGTTTGCTATCGTGTTAGCATGGATGAGATAATACAAGCTATAAAAAGCGCAGGATTTAGACCAGCCCAGAGGGATACATATTATAGAATTCTGAGATTTTTTGATGACAATTAAGTGGAATTAAAGGGAGGCAAAATGAATGAAATTTACGATGTAATTATAATTGGTGGAGGACCTGCTGGACTCACAGCAGGGATATATGCAGCAAGGGCAAACCTTAAAACGCTAATTCTTGATAAATCTAAAACAGCAGGAGCTTTAGCCTATGCTTCTCTGATTGAAAACTATCCTGGACTTGAAAAACCACTGCCAGGCAAAGAACTTCTTGAAAGAATCAGAATGCAGGCGCTATCCTTTGGAGTTGAATACAAAGAGGAACAGGTTGTGGGAGTGGATTTAACATCAGAAATAAAGGAAGTTGTGACAATGAATGGTAGCTATAAGGGAAAAACTGTTATAATCGCAACAGGCTCCATGGGAAGAAAACCAACAATTAAGGGTGAAGGTGAGCTTCTTGGTAGAGGTGTGAGTTACTGTGCAGTATGCGATGCTCCTTTTTTCAGAGGAAAGACTGTAGCAGTGCTTGGTGACAGTGAAGAAGCCACGAAAGAGGCAATGTATTTAACAGAATTTGCTGATAAAGTCTATTTAATAACACCATCTTCAAAGTTAAAGGTGGAGCCAGAGCATCCAGTTTATCAGGCTGCAAAAATTGAGATACTCACATCCCATTCAGTAAAGGAAATCACAGGCACAGATTTTGTTACAGGAATTTTATTGAAGGATCAGGTGGGGAATGAAAAAACTCTTGAAGTTACAGGAGTTTTTGTCTATCTTCAGGGATCACAACCTGTGGTGGATTTTCTTGGAGAGGCTTTAAAGCTTGATGAAAAGAGTTTTATAGTGGTGGATGAGTTCATGCAAACAAATATCCAGGGCGTTTTTGCAGCAGGTGATGTGGCAAGCCCTCATGCAAGACAGGTTGTTATAGCCTGTGCTCAGGGAGCTATTGCAGCACTTTCTGCTGAAAAATATATAAGAGGAAGAAGCCGAATAAAATCTGATTGGCACGGGTGAAAATATGAATGGAAATGGCAATAATTTTAGCAACTGGGAAGGTGAAGCCTTTGAAGAGATGCTTTTTGACTACCTTGACAATGGATATCTTGAAAACATCATAACCTTTTTTGAGCACGAACCTGAGCAGATTAAGTTAATACCGAAGATGCTTGCTGATGAGAGATTAAGAGTTAAGGTTGGAGCCTTTGCAATAATTGAGGAGTTGAAGGTAAAAAATCCTGTAGCACTACAAGAAATTGTTCCAGACATTATTAAGCTTTTGAATTCAAAGGAAAAAAATGTTCGCGGTGATGCTGCCTATGCTCTTGAGATAATTGGTAATAAAGAAGCCAGACCAGCATTAATTGAAGCTTTAACAAAGGAAGAGGATCCTCAAGTAAAAGAATTCATTGAAGATGCCTTAAAAAGCATCCAATGAGTTACAGAGTTATTGATGTTCGGGGAGATGTAGGGTTAAGAGCAGAGGGAAAAACAATTGAAGAATGCTTTGTAAATGCAGGCTTGGGGCTTTATAGTCTTATCACTGACATAAACCTTGTGAGACCAGAAGAAAAAAAAGAGATTACCCTGTCTGAACAAACTTTTGAAGATATGCTTGTAAGCTTTCTCAATGAGCTTATTTTTCAGTTTGATGCTTATGGATTTATTGGCAGGACAATAAAAGTAGATATTAAAGAAAACACTCTCAGAGCAGAAGTTTATGGAGAAACCTTTAATCCAGAAAAACATGAAAGAAAGCTTCTTGTAAAGGCAGCTACATACCATAATCTTGTTCTTAAAAAAGAAAACAGCCATTGGACTGCAGAGATAATTTTTGACATTTAAAGATATTAAGGAGGTGCCCTATGCCAAAAATTGAAGGGACAGAAAGAATAGATCAATACAGAATCAGAGTGCCAAAAGGATTTGTGCAAGGAATGAGAACCGAAGGAATCATCTTCGTAGATGAAATCCTTGAACAGGAGCTTGAGCTTGACTCAGTCCGTCAAGTTGCAAATGTGGCAACACTGCCAGGAATTGTGGGTAAATCTCTTGCCATGCCTGATATTCACACAGGCTATGGTTTCCCTATTGGAGGAGTTGCAGCCTTTGATACAGAAGAAGGAATAATTTCACCAGGAGGTGTCGGCTACGACATCAACTGTGGTGTTAGACTCCTTAAAAGTAATCTAACACGGGATGAAATAGAACCCAGGATAAAAGAGCTTGTTGATTTGCTTTACATCCATATTCCCTCTGGAGTTGGTTCAACTGGAAAAATAAAGCTTAACTATGAAGAACTTAAAAAGGTTGCTCGTAAAGGTGCAATATGGGCAGTTGAGCAAGGTTATGGTGAGCCTGATGACCTTCAAAGAATTGAATCGCACGGATGTCTTGAAGGAGCAGACCCTGAAGTTATAAGTAAAAAAGCCTATGAGCGTGGTAAAGATCAATTAGGAACTCTTGGTTCAGGAAATCACTTTCTTGAAGTTCAGTATGTGGCAGAAATTTATGAACCAGAGATTGCCGAGGCTATGGGATTGTTTAAAAATCAAGTTACTGTGATGATACATACTGGTTCTCGTGGTTTTGGGCATCAGATATGCGATGACTATGTAAGGGAGATGATACAGGCAGCAAAGAAATATGGGATAGAGCTTCCTGATAAAGAGCTTGCCTGTGCTCCTTTTCTCAGCAAAGAAGGACAGAGATATTTTGCAGCAATGAAGGCAGCAGCCAATTATGCATGGGCAAACAGGCAGTGTTTAATGCACTGGACAAGAGAGGTTTTTCTTAGAGTTTTTAAACTTTCACCAAAAGAGCTTGCAATGAGTGTTGTCTATGATGTTGCTCACAATATTGCAAAAGAAGAGATTCATATGGTAAATGGAAAAAAAATGCGAGTTGTTGTTCACAGAAAAGGTGCAACCCGTGCATTTCCAAAAGGGCATCCTGAACTTCCTCAGTGCTATACTCATATTGGACAGCCTGTAATTATTCCTGGAGATATGGGAAGAGTTTCCTTTGTTCTAATAGGGCAAGACAAAGCAATGCAAGAGACCTTTGGTTCAACATGTCATGGAGCTGGGAGACTTCTGAGTAGAACCCAAGCAATAAAAAAGGCAAAAGGAAGGTCGATTAAGCAGGAGCTTGCTAACAGAGGTATAATAGTTAAGTCTGCTGGAAAAGAAACTCTGGCAGAGGAGATGCCAGAAGCTTATAAAGATGTATCAAATGTTGTTGATGTTGTTCACAATGCAGGATTGGCTCACAAAGTTGTAAAATTAAAACCAATGGGAGTGATAAAAGGATGAAACTTAAAGTAGGATGGATTCAGTATGCTAATGTATATCCAATATTTTATGTTCTTGAAAAAGAAGGTTTGCTCACAGAAGATATCCACCTTGTAAAAGGAGTTCCTTCTCAGCTTAATTGGGCATTGAGAAATGACTTGATTGATTTGAGTCCTTCTTCCTCTGTGGAGTATCTACTCAATCAAGAAATTTATGACTATGTTGATGGAATATGTATAAGCTCAAAGGAATATGTCCAGAGCGTGCTTTTTTTTACTGATTATGATTTGAAAGCTCTTGATGGAAAAAAAATACTGCTTACAGCTGAATCAGCGACTTCTCACTTTTTATTGAGAATTATACTTGAAAAATTCTTAGGACTAAAACCAGAATACGACATTTCAGCAGCACCATGGACAGGACAATCCTTTTTATTGATAGGTGATGATGCTCTCAAATACAGAAAAATCTTAAATAACAAGAAAATTTACGATCTTGCCAATTTATGGTATAAGCATACAGGACTTCCCTTTGTTTTTGCCTTATGGATTGTAAGAAAAGAAATTACAGCGCCTGATAGTGAACTTTACGGAGTTTATACAAAATTTAAGGAAAAACTTCTTTATGCAAAGGATAAATGGATAGAATATGCTCATGAGATGTTGAAAGATTACTACTTAAAGAAATTTATGACTGAGGAAGAAATTTTATTTTACTGGAAAGAAAACATGGATTATAATCTTACAGAGATGCATAAAAAAAGTCTAACACTCTTTAGCTCATACATTAATTCACTGAAGTAGGAAATCAGAGTAAATCTTCTTAATCACTACTTCAGTTAAATCTTTAAACTCGGAAGTATCAACTTTTATTAATCTTCCCTCTTGTATTTCATCTGGAGGTTCAAATTTTTCCTTCTGCGCTAAATATATCTCCCAGCGGGCATCGGAGATATCTTCTGCTTCCTTTCTTTTCATAAACCTTTCCTTAACAACGCTGTCTTCTGCAGTGCACCATATAAAGTAGATCTCAGCAAAATTAAGCTCTCTCATTAGTGCCTGTCTTAAGACTCTTTCACGAAAGGTTGCATCTAAAATAACATCCCTGCCAAGGAGGAGATTTTCCCTTGCAATTTCTATCATTTTCATATAGGTTTTCTCTGTGAATTCTTTACTGTAAATACCCTTTTCAAAGGGCTCATAATGATGCTCTGTTGGAGCAATTCCAACAAGGCTTTTTCTTACAATGTCAGAGGGAATCCATTTTGCAAGGGTCTTCTTAGCAAGGGCTCTTGCGAGGGTTGACTTCCCAGTTCCAGAAAGTCCGAAAACAACAAAAACTTTTGGTTTCCCCTCAGCATAGAGATAGGCAAGGTCAAAGTATTTTTGCGCCTCCTGTAAAGCATCTTTTTTTCTTTCTTCGGATAAAGCAGTATCCTCTGAGGTAAAACATCCAATTTTCCCCCTCACATAGGCACGGTAACATTTATAAAAATTCAAAAGTTTCAATAAATCTCTATCGTTAGATTTTTCCACATAGGTTCTAACAAAGTATTCTGAAAGCTCTTTATAGCTATGAAAATCCAGATCCATGCTTAAAAAAGCTATGTCAGAGGCAACATCACCACATCTAAATCTTTCATTGAACTCAATGCAGTCAAATATGTAAACTTTTTTTAAATTATCAAAGCATATATTGGCTGAGTAAAGATCTCCATGACCTTCACGGATAAATTCTTCTTTAATGCGGGTTTCAAAGAGTGCTTTGTTTTCTTTTATAAAGTTTCTTGTCCAGCTAACAATCTCATTATATCTCCATTTATTCAGAGCAATGCCAACAAAGCTCTCTGTCTGATTGAAGTTTTCTTCAGTATTAAAAGAAACTGTATCAATACAGCCATACTCATTAACGCCTTTTCCTGTCCTGGCTGATTTATAAAAAGGGACGAGTAAATCCACAATTAAATCAATATGTTTTTCTGTTAATACTCTGTCTTTTAAAATTTTTTGCATCATTCCATCCTCTGGAAGCCTTTTCATTTTTACAGCATACTCAACAACATTTGAATTATCCTCAATTTTATAGCCATGCTCTGTTAAAGAAATAGGAACAACGCCAAGATAAATCTCTGGGCAAAGCCTTCTGTTAAGTTCAACTTCTTTTTCCGAGTAAAGTTTTCTTAGCTCAACAGTTGTGAAATCAAGAAAACCAAAGTTCACAGATTTTTTAATTTTGTACACAACATGATCGGCAATAAAAACATAGGAAATATGAGTCTGTAAAATTTTTAATTCCTGCGGATTATTTGGAAAAGACTCTTTTTTAAGCTCCTCTGCCCAGTTAATCATCTTTATTGGCTGCCTGAGGGTATAATCACTGCCATATTGTCTCTGCAAGTTTTTTAGCTTCTTCAATAAGATAATTTTTCTCTTCCAGATTCTTTGTTTCTACATATATGCGAATTTTTGGTTCTGTTCCTGATGGTCTTATCATAATCCATGATAGGTCATCAAAAACAATTTTAATACCATCAATGTCTGTTATGTTGAGAATCTTTTTCTTAAGCATTCCTGCTTTAAATAAATCACCAGCTTTATAGTAATCTTTCAATACATATACCCGCTTTTTTATGTGGGGACCGAACTTTTCCCGTGGTATCTCAATGCCCGTTCTGTCTGAATAATATCTCCCATAAGTGGATTCAATCTCTTCAAGATAATCACTCATGTTTTTATGGAGCGTAGCCATCATCTCAAGGGCGAGCAAACAACCAAAAATAGCATCTTTTTCAAGGATATGATTCTGGACTGAAATACCGTCAGATTCTTCAAATGCTACAATGGCTTTTTTTGTTGCTTCTGGCAGAAGATATGGTCTAAAATTCTTAAATCCCACTTTTGTTTCAATAACTTCAACACCTCGAGCTACTGCAATGGCATTTACAAAGTTACTTGTTCCAACACTTTTTACAACAACTCCACGCATCCCTTTGTAATTATAAAGATAATGGAAAGCCATTGCACCAAAATAATTCATTGGAATCTGTCTTTTCAGGTCTGCAAAACGAACTCTATCTGCATCAGGATCGATGATAGCTGCAAATCCTAAAGAGTCTTTATTTAAATACGATAGGGCAAGCTTTAAATTAGTCTCGCTTGGCTCTGGAGAAAGACCTTCAAAGAGGGGGTCATCCTCTTTTCTTAAACATACAAAAGTTCCTGGCTTTAATGAAAGAATTCTTGCCAGCTTGCCTCTACTTGTTCCATACATATGGTCAATTGCACATATAGGTTTTTCAGTTTCCATGAAATTTTTAATTTTTTCCAGGTCTAACACAGCTGTCTTTTTAATAAATTTTATGTAAAGCTCTGTCAGGTCTATTTTTTCAATGTTTTTTGGTTTTATGCTTTTTACATCCTGAGCTTTTTTCATTATTTCATTCGCAATAGCTTCAACTGGTTTTGTAAGCTCTTCTGGAGCTGGTCCTCCATCTGCAGGGTTTAATTTCAGTCCTCCATAGTTTGCTGGATTATGACTTGGAGTAAGATTAACTGAAGCTGCTGCTTTAAGTTCAATTATTCCCGCTGAAAACTCTGGAGTTGCTGCTTCGCCTGCATAGTAACATTTAACTCCTTCTGATTGAAATAATCCTATTACTTCATAGGCAAATTCTTTTCCGAGAATTCTATTATCATGTCCAACGATCACTCCTCTTTCTTTGAATTCATTGAAAGAGTTCACTCCCATAGCATTTAAAATCATGGAGTCCTCGCTTTTTACTGCCTCAATGATTGCTTTTGTTAGCACTCTTACATTCTGCATTGTAAAATCAGAACCAATCTCTCCACGCCATCCAGATGTGCCAAAATGAATTTCCGTAGGCTCAGTATTTTCCTTTGCCAGTTTTTCTATATCTTTTAAAAGTTCTTTTTTTTGTTTTGGAGCTTTTAAAATTTCCTTCCAGAGCTCTGATGCCTTCATAGGTATCCTCCAGATTTTTTTATTTCCATTATAAATTCAAAGACAGATTAAATGCAAAGAATCGAATTGCCTCATTTAAAATCTACTTGAAATACCATTCGTTGCAGATTCCTTTTCGCACCCACAAGGGATGCAAGGACAACACGGTGTCAAGAAAAA
>NZ_JBMFOO010000022.1:0-1203 GCF_049969575.1 Thermodesulfovibrio sp.
TTCCAACTCCAGTAACACAGGCAGACAAAACCACAATGTCTGCATTGAGCTTCATATCAGCAACTTCGCTTAATGTTAAAAATCCATCCTCTCCCTGATTTTCAACCTGCCCGAGAAGTATGAAAGGCTCATTTACTCCCTGAATCATTCCAGGAAGGGATGCATGAGTTGCAAAATGAATGTATCTGTATTTTTCAAGCCCTGCTTGTTTAAGATTTGTCTCATTTGCCATAACTGAAAGTAAAACCTGTGGAGGCTCTGGATTTACGCCCATTATCCTTGCTATTTCTCTTACCTCAATTTCTGTCTCAGGCAGAGGTGGAAATTCTATTTTGTTGGACTCCTCCTGTGTAACTGCTCCCCATTTTGCTTTTATTGCAAGTCCTCTGAAGGCATATTGATTGAGACTGGCAAACTGTTCTTTCTTTCCCTGTTTCCATGCAATGTATCTTGGGTCATCTCTGCTAAAAACTGGATTGCCCAGTGCAAAAAGTGTTTTTTCTGGCGATATTTCTTTTAAAATTCTCTGAAATGCCAGGATTGTTGCTGATTGATAGTATGTAATTGTGTATTTGTCTGCAATGTAAATGCTATCTTTGATACCTGTTCCTTCTTTTATAACAAGAGCCTCAAAAGGAAGAACTCCCAAGATTCCATCAGGAACTATGATTATCTTTTCATTTTCTTTTACCTCATTTAATGCCTCTGAAAGAAGAATATCATAAAGCTTTTTCGCAATAGCTGTTGAAAATTTATCAGGCTTTTTCATGTTCATTGGCTCTATAAATGATTTCACTGTCTCTTCAAGGGACTCTCTTGAAATGGGTATCTTAATAAGCCTTTGCACACCCCCTTTTCTTACGATAAATAAGAAGGTAGCATCATCAGTTACTGCATACTCCAACAAAACCTCATCTGTTCTTAATGGTAAGTCTTCAGCTTTAACAGGCAAAGGATAATGAAGGGCTGCATATCTTGGATAATTCTTTCTAAGAACTTCTATTAGTTCATCAAGCTGTTTTTTAACTCCTTGTCTTCTCCTCTCAAGCTCTTTTACTGCCTGCTCACCTTTTTTGAGAGCACTTTCCCATTGGCTGTCAAGATAACTTAGCTCTCTGGTTAATTCATCTTCACGATTCTTTAAATAAGGCGGAATCTGGGCGGATGTTGTCTTTTTTGCAGAGCCTGCCATTGCCTCAAGAA
>NZ_JBMFOO010000022.1:1303-7337 GCF_049969575.1 Thermodesulfovibrio sp.
AGTAAGCTCATAACCTTTTTTAAACATTCCATAAAGCACTGATATCATTGCTCTGTATGGAGTGAGCCTTCCGTAATATCCACCACCTGCAAAAAATTGACCTTTTTCACTAACTGACTGTCTCATGTCTTCAACTATGTTTATAGCATTCATCAGATTAATTGCTGATTCCTGTAAGTTCCCTTTACCTTTTAATGCCAGCCCTACCTGAGTGTAATACTCAAAGTGCCTATTTGGATTATCTCTCCATGAAGGTGGAATCTCATTTGCAAGCCTTAATGCCTCATCATATCTGCCTGTTTTAAGATATACCTCTATGAGACCGAGATGAAGCAGTCTGTTTGGTTTAATTCTTTCTTCAAGTCTTTTTCTTTCAATGAATACCTCCTCTGCCTCTTTTAATCTTCCCTGTTTTAGATAAACAGCACCAATATTATTGATCCTTGTTTCAAGAAGATAGGGATTATTCAGTCTTTTATCAATTTCAAGGGCTTCATATAGATACTTTAAAGCATCATTGTATTTACCAGCTTTAAAATATTGCATCCCGATATTGTTTAAAACATAGGCAAGCGAATGAGGTCTTTTCAGTTTTCTTTCAATTTCAAGGGACTGCTGATAATAAGAAATTGCCATATCAAGCCTGCCTAATTTGGAATAGTCATGGCCAATATTATTAAGTATTGTTGCGATTGTTGGAGTATCATTTTGTTCTTTTGCTATTCTAAGCGCCTGTTCGTAGTTTGATAGAGCCTTTTCATACTGTCCGAGATCAAAATATAATGTTCCAAGATTATTCAATGTTACTCCAAGTTCTCGTTTTAGATTGTTTTTACTCTGGATTTCTATTGCTTCCTGATAATAAGAAATAGCCTTTTCAGGCTTATAAAGGTCAGCATATGTGTCTGCTATATAACGCATTACAATTGAGATCCCTTCTGAGTTGTTATATTTTTTTGCTAATTTTAACGCCTCTTCATAATAGGAAAGGGCTTTTTCAAGCTGACCCATCCTATGGTAAACCACTCCGATAAAAGAAAGATTTGCTCCAACAGAATTTTCATCTCCCTTTTCTTTGTAAAGTTTTGCAGATTCGTTGAAGCTTGAAAGAGCCTCATTAAACTTACCAATACTCAGCGCAGCTTTTCCAAATTCGTGTAAAACTATGGGAAGAGAATCTTTAGCATTGAGTTCAGCAAAAAGCCTCCTTGACTCTTCAAGATAGTGGTATGCTTTTTCATAATCAATTGCTCTACGATAGTAAATTGAACCAGCAAGAAAAAGGTCATCAGCAAGCCATTCTTTATTGCCAAGTTTTCTTGCAGCATCAATTGCTTTTTCGTAATAAAACAGTGCCTTGTCATCATCTCCCATGTCTTCGTAAGATGCACCAAGACCATTGTAGTTAGAAGTATAGCATTCATAATCATTTCCACATAATGCAAGGGACTTTTCATAATAGTAGATCGCTTCTTTGTATCTTTTTTCCTTGTAAGCTTTATCTCCAAGCTCCCACAGTCTTTCAGCTTCACTTTTTGGTTGAGCAGTAACTGTCAGGGGAATAAAAACTATTAAAATTGATATTAAAAGATGCTTCCATCTCATTTTTTACCTGCAAATCATCTTTACAGAAGCTTTTACTGAAACTGTCTTTTCTTCCTTCTTAGGTTCTGGTGCTTCTACCATTGATTTTGTTGTTTTCATCATATAAGAAACCTCTTCTTCTTTCCACCACCATGAAGGTCTTCTAATGTCATAGTCTATGCTGGTTAAACTACAAGTTTTACCCATTTTTTCAGAAACTTTTTTGGCAAAATTTTGAGCATTACCAATTATCTCAATTTTCAATGCATCTTCAGCATTACGAAGATTCTTTTTGGACACAGTCCACTCTGGAGTTGATACTATGAAATCCATTTTTTCACCGTATTTTTCTTTAAAATTTGCCAGTTCTTGAAAAATTTTATTCTGCTGAGAAGGTTCTTTTAATTCAAATAAGTAGTGAATTGAACCTTTGTAGCCTGAGCATTTTTGTTTATTTTCTTCCCACCAGCAGTTTTTAGTAACATAATATTTTCCACCACGATATTCAAAACCAAGATTTTTCAAAGATTTATCTACTGCACCAAGAATGTTTACGGCATCAACTTCCTTTGATGTATTTACATTAACTCCAACACTCAAAGAGAGAATGTCTGGAATAAGCTCTTTTACTTCTTCAAGGATTATGAAAACCGTTGTATCGTCCTGGGCGTATGTAGAAGTGGCAATTAATACAAAAAATGTGATAAAAATTATCAATAATTTTTTCATGATGCCTCCCTTTTAACTTATTTCAACACAAAGGCAACTTTTGCACTGGCAAAGAAGTTTGCCTTCTGATTTGCCGAATAAATTTTTACAGCATCTTCATCTGAAACCTGAACATCAGAAGGAGTTACTGTACCAGAGGCTTTTACTATTAGAGGATTTTTTACTCCTCTTTTTTCCAGAGCTGCCATTGCCTTTTCAATGCTATTGGTGTATTCACCGCAGCCCTGCTCAACAAGCACTTTTTGACTTATTTTTGAAGGGTCATAAAGAAGATCACCCTTTTGAGTAAATATTCTGTTTATAAGAGCTGGTCTGAAGTTAACCTCTCTGGCATCAATTATAAGTCCATCATATCTTTCTTCAAGTTTAACAGGCTTTGGTTTAAATTGAGGTTGAGGTTCGATTATTTCTTTTTTGATCTTAGGATCTCCGAGAATTTTTTCATACATAAGAGAGCCAAATCCTTTTGGACCTGTCATTCCCACTTTTACAATAACAAGGGCAACTTCTTGCTGAGGATCCCATTCTTTATGCACAATCTGAGCACCCTTTACAAAGCCTGTAACCGCTGTTCTTACAACATCATACTGAAGCTCTGCATCTTTGACCATTGTGTCTCCAACAACTGCAACTCCTTCAATTATCTCTGCAAGCTGGCGATAAGCAAGGGTAGTGGCAGCTCTTTCTGCAGTAAGCCTTCTCTGAGCAGGTGTTTTTGCAGTTGGTGATGGGAGTCCCTCAGCTGCAACAAGAATGTAATCATTGATAAATGCCTGTTCAGGTGAAGTGGTAAGAGTAAGATTGTTTTTCTGAAGCCATTCATTTGCCTTTTCAAATGTTGATGAGACCTTATCAGTATCCTGCTGAGCAATGCCCACTCCTATCAATAAAAACAATAATAAGACAATAACTGATAGTTTTTTCATTTTGCCCTCCTAATAAATGTTTATTTTTTGTTTTAACATTCTTATTGCAAGAATTGCCTCTGCTCCATCAACTGGTTTTTCAGGATCAAATTCTCCTGAAAGCTCTGGCTCCATAATCCCCCTTGTTGTCATGTTCATAACAGCATTGTAAATTGGAGATGTTGGTCTTATATCCGGGAATGGAGATTTTTCATGCCCGAAAAATGCGGTTGCAATTTTTTCATCACCTGTAAGCTTAATCAATACATCTTCAAGTATCAAAGCCATTTCACCTCTTTTTACAATTTCATCTGGTTTAAAAAGATATGCCTTTACTGTTTCATCATATTTTGGTTCAAGTCCTCTAATTTTCCATTTGAGTATTGTTAGTATCTCCTGTTTAAATGGATTGTTGATGATGTCAGCAGGTATAAATTCTGGCTTTATCTGTTTAATCTCACTTTGAATCGGAATTTTGCCAGAAAAAACCCTGTCAATTTTAAGTTCATTGATAAGCAAAGCTACAAGTTCAGCTCTTGTTATTGAATCTTTGACTGCGATTTTTTTGCCAGCATCGCCAACTGTTATTCCAGCCATTGCACGGATGATTTTATCAGTTTTTTTCCAGGCTCTGTCAGCTTTTTCATTCCATTTTCCATCTATCTTTGAGTTCAAAACAGCTCTGAATTTGTCCTTTGCTTTTTCAAAATCAAGTGCATCAAAATATGCAAGCCCCATAAAATAATGGGCTGCTTCTTTACCTTGATAATAAGTAAGTTGAGCATCATCAACTTTAATGTTCAGTACATTGAAATAGGCTTTTTCAGTTTCCTCAAGTGAGTTTGTTTTGAGATTGGTTAAACTTCTTATTTTTGCCATGTAGTAGTCAAACTCTTGCTGAGGAGTCTCTGCTTTCTTTTTGGCAGTTTTCAGGTCTTTGTTAATTCTTTCAATTTCAATTTTTTTAATTTCAGGATCCTGAATTTTCTTAACTTTTTCAGACTTTGCAATAGCAAGCCCTGAATAAGCCTTTGAGAAGTTTTCATCGCAGTAAATGGCTCTCTCAAACTTCTCAATTGCAAGCTCAATTTTCCCATCTTCCAGAGCTTTCATTCCAATGAGATAATGGTATTCTGGATTGTCTTCAGGAAGAGTGCATTTTGAGACTTCCTTTGGAGCACATCCATAGATAGCTATGACAATAATAGATAGGAAAACTAAAATTTTTAAATATTTCATACCAAAACCTCCTTTGCTTTTCTAATCAGATAATATCAGTAAAAAAAATATATGTAAAGGTAATTTTCACATTTTTTATCTTAATTTTTGCCAGAACCCTTTTGGTGCGCTTGTTTTAATAGCATGACCTGTCAAAACTTTATCTACATAATCTTCAGCAATAATGCAAATGCTTCTGTCACTTTGTAAATCCGTTTCTGATACAGTGCACTCACCAACTATTCTGGGTGTAATTATATCAATATTTTTTACTGGATCTCTTTCTTTTACAAACTCTACAATTTCAACTATTGAGCCTTCTTTTAAACCATCTGAACGCCCCAGTGTAATAAACGCGATTCTTTCTTTAGGATTTTTTCTGTTTGTCATTGTTTTGTATATATATCCATAAACTGAAAACACATCAAAAATTTCACTTCTGGAGTTATTAATAGCGTTTTCAATTGCCTTATTTAAAAGTCCGCAAGGATCCTCCACCCTGCAATAATTGTCTTGTCCTCTATAATTTTTTGCTCTACCATTCATACTAAAAGCTTTCTGAATTCTTCCTTCTGGAAATTGAATCAATCTGAGTGTCAATCCAACCTCACCCTCTTCATTGCAAGATGCCGGGTTATAGTGGGTTTTTCCTTTTTTATCTGTCCATGAACTTGCCGGAGTAAAGCGTACATTAATATACGCCTTTGATATGGAACCAACAAGTACGAAATCTACTTTTTCAGCAATTTTTGCAAATTTCTGAAGATCTATATCTCCTGAAACACCTGCTCTAAATTTTAACTCTTCCATCAATACCTTTAGTTGAGATCTTTCCACGAGTTCGACACTGCCTGTATTGGCAAATGCTTGAGTAAGATACTCCTGCGCACTGCTGTAGAGCTCACATCCTCTGAACTGAGTATTATCAGATGGTGGAAGAATTGCAATTTTTGGTTTTCTCTTCTGAATAGCATAATCAGGCATGAAATGTGTTACCTTTTTGTTATCAATATCCAACATTGTATACTCCATCAAGCTAACTTTTGGGGGGACGCATCCCCAAATAGCTACCATAAGAATGGATAAAATAACGCTATACAAAGTTTTCTGTTGCATCTTTATTACCTCCAATTTAATTCTGAGAGTTTTCAAAAAAACACAAGTTTTTGATAATCAAGAAAATGCAACTGTTTAATTTTCAATTATCCCTTACTCTATTGTTTTCAGCCTTTAAAATAATATAAAATGGCGAAAAATTAACAACGGTGAAGCCTTTTTGATTCAGGCTGTTTGCAAGATATACAGGATTTTCAGGATAACTTATCATAAATTCTCCAAGACCTCTGTCTTCAACTTCTGTAACCCATGCTATATTCTGCAGTAATTCTTTTATTTCAAAATGTTTATCTATATCTGACACACCTTCAACTTTAACTAATATTTTCTTAGAAAGGCTATTTACATATTTAGTTATTTTTTCGAAAACGATCGGTACAAACTCTTCTGAAAGAGTTTTAAGACTCTGCATAGCAGCATCCTCTATATTAGATGCCATTGCTTTTGCTTGTTCTGTTCCTGAAGTTAATATGATTATTTTG